>CAZXKR010000017.1:8622-11161 GCA_964641305.1 uncultured Puniceicoccaceae bacterium
CCCTCGGTCGTGAATTCAGTCGTCTCCAAGGTGAAAGTTGCCTCAAAGGCTTTGGTCTTGGCTGCCATGGCTCGCAAGCCCTTGATCCCGGTGGGAATCGAACCATGCCGAAAACCACTCGGTTTCGAGTAGACGAGAATCTTGTGCGTTTTGCTTGGTTTGACGGTCGGCTTGGAAGGAAGAGCCGCATTGATTTGCTGCAATTCCTTATCTTGCTTCTTGTCTTGGGCGACAAGAATACCTCCGAAGGCAAGAGCGAGAGCATAGGCAGAAGTGAATATGGTCTTAATCATAGTGGGTTTGGAAGGGTGAGATGAAGGAAGGGAAGATGAAATTCAGACGTTTGGGCGACCGAACGCAAGCGCGAATACGAAAAATCCCATTCTTTCCCTACGAACCGGTCTTGCCTGCAATCACCGAAACCATAAGCATGGGTGACAGAAATGATTCGTACTCCTGAGCAATTCACCGTCGTCGGCATTCTAGTGGCAACCTTTGTTCTTTTCGCCAGAAACAAATGGAGACACGACGTCGTGGCAGTCATATCTCTCGTTCTGCTGGTAACGGCGGATCTCCTATTGGAATTCGCGCTGGGAAGAGCTTCGACCTTGGTCAAGGATCCCGGAAACCTCTTATCCGGATTCGGTCATCCCGCCGTCCTCACGGTGGGAGCGGTACTGGTAATCAGTCGGGCCCTACGCAACGCGGGTGTGGTGGATATCATCGCCCGAAGCATTCTCCCCTTAACCAAGAGTGAGTCCGGCCACATCTTTTCTCTCTCGACAGTGGTTATGGTTTGTTCGGCCTTCATGAATAACGTCGGTGCCCTTGCCCTAATGCTTCCGGTCGCGCTGCGTACGGCAGCGGAACGAGCCCGCCCGCCCGGAATGCTTCTCATGCCTCTGGCCTTCGCAAGTATTCTCGGAGGCATGATGACCATGATCGGCACGCCTCCCAACATTATCATCGCAACCATGCGGGCAGATCTGATCCCGAATGCTCAGCCATACGGTCTTTTTGAATTTTCTCCCGTTGGCGCAGCGGTTGCGTTGGTAGGCGTAGCCTTCGTCGCCTTGATCGGTTGGCGTCTCATACCCAAAGCCTCGCGATCCAAACCCGGAGGACAGGCCCTTTTTCGAATCAACGAGTACGTCACCGAATTACGCGTTCCCGAGGAGTGCGGCTTGATTGGTCGAACCGTAGGAGAGTTCGCCAAGGAACTTGGGGAAAAACTGGAACTCATAGGTTTCGTGAACAAGGACGACAAGGTGGTCGCAGTCGACCCGGATGGAGTCCTGCAAGCAGGAAATCGTTTTCTGGCAAAGGCCGACCCCGTGGACCTGCAGGAAGTCCTAGACCTGCACGGGTTACGGCTCGCCAAGGAAATCCGCAAACGCATAGACGCCTTTGAAAGCGACGACCTTGGCTACCTCGAGGTCATCGTCTCCGCGGGCTCCTTGCTAGAAGGGCGCGGACGATCTTACCTCCGTCGCCGAATGGGCCGTGGGGTAGTTCTCCTCGCAATCGCTCGACAAGGGGAACCCATTCGCAAACGTCTCGACAAGGTCGTTTTTCGGGTAGGAGACGTCCTCCTCCTCCACGGCGACGCCGAGACCATGGACGATCGCGTAGCCACTCTCAACCTGCTCCCCCTCGCCGATCGAGAAGTGAACGTCGGCTCCTTTCAAAAGGCGGGCCTGGCCCTGCTTGTCTTCGCTGCTGCAATCGGCCTAAGCGCCGCAGGCGTTCTGCCCATGACGATCGCCTTCGTCGGGGCCGCATTAGCCTACATCCTTCTAGGCATCCTGCCGACTCGGGACATATATCGCGAAATCGACTGGCCCGTCATCGTTCTTCTCGCCGCCATGATGCCTCTCAGTCAGGCTCTCCGGGACACCGGCTGCGCCGAACTCGTGGCCAATCAAATGGCGTTGTCCGCCAACTCCTTTCCCCATTGGGTGATTATCGCCATCGTCATGGGTGTCACCATGTGCTTGTCGGACGTCATCAACAACGCGGCCACCGCACTCATCATGGCGCCCATAGCCGTGGGCATCGCAATAGCCTTGAACCTTAATCCAGATCCCTTCCTCATGTCCGTGGCAGTGGGTGCGTCCTGCGCCTTCCTCACTCCCATCGGGCACCAGTGCAACGCGCTCGTCCTAGGTCCCGGAGGCTACCGCTTTGGCGACTACTGGAGAATGGGCCTACCTCTTGAAATTCTCATCCTCGCCATTGGAACACCCCTAATCATGACCTTTTGGCCCTTGGCCTAAAGCCGGTCCCAAGAAATTTTTTCCGGATAGCTGGTTCCGAGTCTTGGCAACCCGACCAATTATGCTCAAATAAGAAGAATGAAACTATCTCTTGCAGTAGCCCTCCTTGCCACTCTTGCCGGAATTTTGCTTGCGGAAAAAATCACGCCCCGATCATACAGAGGCGACTTACCCGTTGGTCCTGCCCCCGACGGCAACCATTATCTGGAGGCCGAGGAATTCAAGCCCTCCTCGACTGACGAAACCGGATGGCGAGCCAAGAA
>CAZXKR010000017.1:11261-14017 GCA_964641305.1 uncultured Puniceicoccaceae bacterium
CAAAAGCTGAAAGCCGATCACAAATGGAGCTGGGGAGCCACCGAGAACATTGTCTGGGAGGGCCACGATGCCTTCGTGAACCTAAAGCCGGGCAAAGCCACCATCACCCTGTTCGCGGGCAAGCAACCCGAACCCGCCGCCAAACGAAACCTCGATCTCATCATGCTTACCCGCGACGTCGAGGAAGTCGCCAAAAGGATCGAGAAGGAACGCTACCTGCCGCTCGACGGCCTTCTCACGCAACAAGGCGACGTTTCCCTAAGGGTCAAAAACCTCGGTAAGGAAGCAGTGACGGTAACGGCCAAGAACGGCACCGAGCACTCCCCCTACTGGGTTCACATGCGGTCATGGAAGCCCCTTCAATTGCAAGTCGAGCCGGGCAAAACAACCGAGTGGCAGGAAGTCGGGCACCTCCTCGACACCATGAACGACGGACAATGGGCCCTCCGGATCAAGCCGGCGGGCAAGGTCGCTGTGGAAGTGGGGGCAGTGGATGCCCGAGGAAAACGCAGCCTCATCGGAAAGTTCGAGACCACGGGCGAAACCCTCAACCTCGCCTACTTCGGAGACACCCGATACTCTCGCAAAATCATTCAAGAGCGCGACGTCGCCTTCGACCTCCTCGCCAAACTCGAAAAGTTGCCCAAGCACGGTCGACTCCCCTCCCAGTGCATCACCTATGCCGTCACCTTTCGCACGGGGCTCGATCCCGCCTACGACAAGGCCGTCGATCGCTTCCAAAAGCTTTTCGGCATCACCCGGACAAACGACACCTCGGGACGCGGTTCGCGGATAGACGGCTATACCGACGTTAGAAGGGTGCCCACCTCGAAACTGGAAGAGCATTGCAAGACCAAGCTTGCCGACCGAGCGAAGAAGATGGCCACCATCAGCCTCGGCGATGAGATCAGCCTACCCCGCCCTCGCGGAACCGAAGCCACCGACGGCTTTCGAGCCTACGCCAAGTCGAAAAAGCTAAAGCCGGCCGACCTCGTCCACGGAGCGAAAAACTGGGAATCCATTGCCTACGACGTCTCCGACGAGGCGAAAGCCGACAGGCCCGGACTCTTCTACTGGTCCAAGCGTTACCTGCACCACCACGGAATCCTCAAGATCAAGGAACGAACCGACATCCTGCGAAAACACCTTCCGAACGCCGGCATCGGCGCCAACTACTCCCCGCACTATCCCGCCGAGCACAGGTACCTGGGCGAAGTCCATAAGTGGGTAAACGTCTTCCGAGCCGAAGGCATGACCCAGCCATGGAGCGAAGACTACGTATTCCAGATGCCCGTGGCCTCCATGCAACTGAACAACCTGAACCTCGATCTGCTCAGCGCCGGCGTCCGGGGAAAGCCCGATCAAAAAATTCACTATTACTGCATGGCCCACTGGCCGAACAATCGTCCCGACACCTGGCGACGTCTCTTCTACGGAGCCCTCGGGCACGGCATGCAGATCGTAAACCTCTTCGAGTTCCGGCCCGTGCAGGCGGCCTACACGGAAAACTACGTAAACAATTTCGACAACTATGCCACCGTCCTCACGGGCTTTCGAGAACTCGGACTGTTCGAGGACGTCGTATGGAACGGTCGCCCCCGCCCTGCCCAAGCCGGCCTCTGGTTTAGCGAAACGGGCGACGTCTGGGGAGATTCCCACGGCTCCTTCGCCGCCGGCAAGCGCTCCCTCTACCTCGCCATACGGCATGCCCAGATCCCCCTCGACTTCCTAGTGGAGGCCGATGCCCTCGACGGCACCCTCGCCAAGTACAAGGTCCTCTATCTCGCCGACAAGCACGTCTCCCGGGCCGCATCCGCCAAAATCGCCGCATGGGTGAAGGCTGGCGGACGTCTGTTCGCCACCGCAGGTGCGGGAACCCTAGACGAGTACGACCGGCCCAACGGACTTCTTCTCCCCCTCCTCGGGATCGAGCTCAAAGGAATCGAAGAACCCGATGGCGACCAAATCGACATGATCCGCCAAGACATGGCCTTCACCAAACCGATTGCGGAAACCAGTTGGGACGGGGCCAAGCTTCCCGTCCTGTCCGTAAGGGCAAAACTTAAAGCCGCAGGCGGCGAAGTCCTCGCAAAATTTTCCGACGGCTCCCCCGCCGTCATCCGCTCAACCCCTGAGAAAGGGGAAACCCTGTCGTGCGCCTTCCTGCCGGGGCTCTCCTATTATCATGGTTCCGTCCCGCTTATCCCCGCCGACCGTTCAAGCGCCGCCGATTCCCTCACCCACTTTCACCCCACCGACCTCCACACCGCGGTCCGCCGGCTCATCGCCCGACCCGCCCGCGACCTCCTCCGCCCCGTCACCTGCTCCGAGCCCCTCGTCGAGTCCTGCATCGTGGAAACGAAAAACGCCTCAGTCATCACCCTCGCAAACTGGAGCAAAGGCCCGGTCAAGAACTTGGAAGTGAAACTAGCCGGAAAATTCCCCAACAAAAAAATCACTCGGTCCAGCGACAAGCCGCTAAAGGTCGAAAAGGAAAAGGATGGTCTAACTCTCACCCTAGACCTCGAAGTAGCCGACGCCGTAATCCTCCGCTAAGGAAAAGCGGAAGGCACTGGCAAAGCCTTTCCCTTTCCCCTGTCATTGCGAGCCCTTATGGGCGTGGCAATCCATGCCTTTCGTTTTTTCTCGTTGTCATTGCGAGGAGGCCCTCGAAGAGGCCGACGCGGCAATCCAGTCCGGATCGTTGTGAGCGCTGCCCGTGGTTCCGCTGGATTGCCGCGTCGCTTACGCTCCTC
>CAZXKR010000018.1:0-13497 GCA_964641305.1 uncultured Puniceicoccaceae bacterium
GCGAACAACTCGAGGCGATCCTTGTATGGAAGAATCACCATGTCGCGCGAACCTTTGCCATCGGTGAGGTAATGCCATGCAATGGCTAGCATGGCCGCAGGGTTACTTCGGAAATCACTCACTCGAGTGAGTTTGTCCATCTCTTTGGCTCCTTCAAGAAATGCGTCGACGTCGATCCCCTGAAGAGCCGCAGGCAAGAGCCCCACCGCAGCTGTTTCGCTAGTCCTTCCACCCACCCAATCCCACATGGGGAGGAAATCTAGCCAGCCTTTTGAAGTGGCGTGTTGGTGGAGTTTGCTGCCTTCTCCGGTGATTGCGATGGCTTGTTTTGCGAAGTCTAAGCCATTTTTGGCAAATGCGTTCTCTGCCTCTAGCATGCCGTTGCGAGTTTCGGGGGTGCCGCCGGACTTCGAAATTACGATGGCCAGAGTGGTGGCGAGTCGTTCGCCAATTTCGGCGAGGGTCAAATCTATGCCATCGGGATCGGTGTTGTCGAAGAAATGTACCGCCAACTTATTTGCCTTTGGGTGTCCCAATGCTCTTCCTACGAACTGCGGACCTAGTGCGGAACCCCCAATGCCTATGATTAGAAGGTCGGTAAATGCTCCGGCAGGTGCTCTCAAGTCGCCTTCATGGACTCGACCAGCTAGATTTTTAGTCTTAGCGAGTGTATCTTGTATGGCGTTTCTTATCTCTTCGCTGGGAGCTGTCTCAGGGGCTCGAAGCCAATAGTGACCAACCATACGATTTTCATCTGGGTTGGCTATAGCTCCCATCTCCAGTTCCCGCATGGCAACTAGGGCATCGTTGGCACTTGCTGCCATCGATTCGAGATAACCTTCCGGAAAGTCGACGAAGGAAAAGTCAGCCCAAAAATTGGCATCCTTGAATCCGAGATATAATTCTTTGTTCATGGTGTGCTTAAAACCCGTCTGTTATAGCGCCTAGAGAGGCAGAGCTTACGAGCTTTGCATACTTGGCTAGAACACCTCGTTTTTCTTTGGCTTCGGGAAGAGTCCAAGCTTCGAGCCTAGCTTCAAGCTCATCTTCGGAGATATCTAGGTTGAGTTCGTTTTTCTGAGCGTCGATGGTGATCGGGTCGCCGTTCCTAACCACTCCGATGGGACCACCCACCGCAGCTTCCGGGGTGACGTGACCAACGACAAATCCATGGCTTCCACCTGAAAATCGACCATCTGTAATAAGTGCGACCTGATCGCCAAGACCTTTGCCCATAATGGCTCCTGTTGGAGAGAGCATCTCGCGCATGCCGGGACCTCCTACCGGACCCTCATTGCGGATGACCAAGACATGACCTGCTTCTACCTCGCCATCTAGAATTCCTTTGAGACAGGCTTCTTCCGATTCGAAGACGATTGCTTTTCCAGAGAACATTAGTCCTTCCTTGCCGGTGATTTTAGCCACGGCTCCTTCCTTTGCGAGATTGCCGTACAAGATGCGAAGATGGCTGTCGGGCTTGATGGGATTGTCGAATGGGCGGACGAGATCCTGTCCATCGGGGTAGGGGGCATAAGGTTCCGCGTCAGAGATGTTTTCACGGACGGTTTTGCCTGTAACGGTTAGGCAATCGCCATGAAGAAGGCCCTCATCGAGAAGTGCCTTTAGCAAAGGTCGTAGCCCGCCAATTCTTACAAAGTGAGACATGTTGTACTTGCCACTTGGCTTGAGGTCGCAAAGTACGGGTACCCTTTTGCCGATTTCAGTGAAGTCGTCTAGTTCGAGTGGGATGTCTGCCGAATGGGCCATGGCCAGTAGATGGAGAACAGCGTTCGTGGAACCACCAAGACAGATGACGACGGTGATTGCATTCTCGAATGCTTCGCGGGTCATGATATCCCGTGGACAAATGTTTTTTTCTATTAGATTAACTACGGCGGAACCTGCTTTTTCTGCATCCAAGCGTTTGTCTTCGGATATGGCAAGCTGGGCCGAGCTGTCGGGCAGGCTCATTCCGAGAGCTTCAATTGCGGACGACATCGTATTTGCCGTGTACATCCCTCCGCAGGAACCGGCTCCGGGAATCGCCTTAGTTTCTATTTCCTTCAATTCATCTTCACTCAGCTTGCCCCCCGAGTGGGCGCCAACGGCCTCGAACACCGATACGATATCTAAGTTCTGTTCCTTGTGAATGCCGGGAAGGATGGTGCCTCCATAGACAAAAATTCCTGGTCGATTTAGACGGCTCAGGGCCATTATGCAGGCTGGCATGTTCTTGTCGCATCCTCCAATGGCGACAACTCCGTCCATGCCCTCTGCGCCAACGACGGTTTCGATGGAATCCGCAATAACCTCTCTGGATACCAGTGAATATCTCATTCCGGGTGTGCCCATGCTGATGCCGTCGGAAACCGTTATCGTGCCGAATGGGACTGCTTTGCCACCCGCTTCGTCTACGCCAACAACAGATTTCTTGCCCAATTCGTCGAGGTGAGCATTACAGGGGGTCACCATGCTCCATGCCGAGCACACGGCTACTTGAGGTTTTTCGAAATCAGCGTCTTCAAAGCCAACGGCTCGCAGCATGGACCGGTTGGGCGCTCGATCGATGCCATCCACGATGATTGAGGAGTGTGGTCTGTTGCAGGAAGTTTTCATGGTTGCGTAAAATCTAGTTAGGCGAATTATTGATTGCCTAATGGAGGGGCTCTAAACAATCCACATTTGCTCCACTCGCAACCATGTTTTTCAGTGAAATCCTCAGAACTGGAACAGCTTCGATCTAAAATTGATGATATCGACCGTGAAGTCACCCGGTTGCTCAACGACCGTGTGCGTGCTTCTGCGGAAATCGGTCGCATCAAGAACCAGCAAGGTTTGGATCCCTATGATCCTGCTCGAGAGGAAGAGGTTTTCCGAAAACTTGAGAAGCTCAATGATGGCGGATTGCTTGAAGCGGAAACCTTGCGGACGATTTATCGTGAAGTGATTTCCGCATCGATTGCCTTGCAGAAAGATTTACATATCGGCTATCTTGGGCCCGAAGCTACCTTTACTCATCAAGCAGCGATCAAGAATTTCGGATCGGCTCTTTCCTATAAGCCCCTTTCCGATATCCCGGACGTCTTTCGCGAAGTGGAGCGATCCGAGTGCGATTATGGAGTGGTTCCGGTGGAGAATTCCACCGAGGGGGCAGTGAACCGTTCACTCGATCTTTTAGTGGACACCGAGTTGACGATTATTGCTCAAGTCTACCTCAAGATCGAGCATTGCCTGCTGTCCGCTTCACCGCTTGATGAAATTCAGAAAGTATCCTCCAAGGATCAAGCGCTCGCTCAATGCGGGGAGTGGCTTCGCCGTAATTTGCCCACTGCCCGCCTCGAAGACGCAACCAGCACTGCCGAGGCTGTCCGAAACGCGAAGGGTGCTTCCGGCACTGCTGCCATTGCGGGGGCTTTGGCTGGTCGTCTCTATGACGTTCCCTGTATTGCGGAAGGAATTCAGGATCGTAAGGACAATTTGACTCGTTTCCTCGTCGTTGGTCGCAATCCTTTGGCCCGACGGGAAGACATTGAATACAAAACCAGTATAGTCCTTTCACTGACCGATAAGGTGAGTGCACTTCAGGAAGGTCTTAGGCCATTTGGTGATCGTGGCATTAACCTTTGCAAAATTGAGTCCCGACCAAGTCGACTCAAACCTTGGGACTACTATTTCTTTGTGGATTTCCTTGGTCATCGAGACGACGAACTGGCATCCGAGGCTATCTCCGAACTAGACAAGGTTTGCCCATTCGTGAAATGTCTCGGAAGTTACCCCAACACCTCGACCTGAGCGTCATTGGCGGGACTGTCGATCCCTATCAAATGAATAGAACCGACAATTTTTGTTCGGGATTCGCTTGGCGAGCAGCCAGACATTCGATCATGCGGATGGCCTCTCGATAAGTTTTTTCTCGGCGACGAGTCCATCGGCGACCTTCATGAAGCAAGGCTTTTCTGAGACCCGATACAATTAGGAGGATACTCGGTCGGTCGCCGAGTTGCGACAATTTTTCAAGTACTGTAGCACGCAGCCAAAGTGGATCCACCTCTCCACGGCGAGCATCCCAATGAGCGAAAGCAAAGTGGATTTCGCTTGGGTCATGAAAACGAACAACTTGTGATACGCAGTGTTCGAAAGATCGCGAGGGCATTTCGGGTTCGGGATTGTTTGACCGAAGAAATGCAAGGGCTACGTTCAACTGCTCCGACTCAACGCAACTGTTATTCCCTCCAAGAAATGAGACAAGGGAATTGAGATTGGTGAGGCGTGTGTAGTCGTCGGTTTTTTGTTTGTTCGGACTTCCCTTTTTAGTCACTCCCTCCACCTTTCAAATTTACGATTTCCCGCGCGAATCGTGAAAGTTCTCTGAAATCTTCGTAGAAACTAGCAAAGCGCAACCATGCGATTTCATCTACGTTTCGCAGACGACTTATTATGGCATCTGCGATAGCTCGGCTAGGCACTTCGTTGTCGTATTCGTTTTCGATACGTCGAAGAGTTTCCGATAAAAGGGCATTGATTTGTTCCGCATCTATAGAGCGTTTTGATATGGCTCGTTGTAGTCCCTTGGCCATTTTGTGACGGTCAAAGTTTTCCCTGCGGCCGTCCCGTTTAATCACTGCCAAGTCTTCCCGCAGCACTTCCTCTATGGTTGAAAAACGATGCTCGCATGACAAACATTCTCGTCGTCGACGAATTGACGCCGCTTTTCCCGCTCGAGTATCAAGGACTTTTAAGTCCTCAGACGAACACTTTGGACACCGCATTATTTGACTTGTTTTACCAACACCACCACGGGGTGAATTCTTTAACAGAGTTCCAGGAAGTTTTTCAAGATTAATATACCTTCTTCGGTGGCGAGTGATTCGGGATGGAATTGTACTCCCCATACCGGTAGCTCCTTGTGGCGGATGCCCATGATTTCTCCTTCTTCCGTTTTGGCGGTAACCTCGAGGCAGTTGGGAATGGAAGTGGGTTCGAGTATCAATGAATGGTAACGCGTGGCTGCGAACGGGTTGGGTAGGTTCGCAAAAATTTCTTTCTCGTCGTGGTGGACCGGAGAGGTTTTGCCGTGCATTAGGCGCTCGGCCCGAATGACTTTTCCGCCGAAATACTGGCCGAGGCATTGATGCCCAAGGCAAACGCCGAAGATTGGCTTTTTCCCAGCAAAGGCCTCTATGATGGCTAGACTATGGCCGGCTTGGTCGGGATCGCAAGGACCCGGTGAGATGACCACCGCGTCCGGTTCTCGTTCAATAGCTTGCTCGGGAGTGATGTTGTTGTTGCGAAATACTTCCTGTTCCGCACCAAGTTCGCCAAAGTATTGTACGAGGTTGTAGGTGAATGAATCAAAGTTATCTATTAGCAGGAGGCGCATCGTATTAACATCAGGTTAGCAGGACTTAACCGAATTTGGAAGCGCCACTTTGCTAAAAGGGCGATGTTGCATCCAAGGGAGAAGCAATTTCGGACTTATCAAGATCCGCGATAACCTTGCTTGCGGTTACGTTCACGCAGGCGAATGGCGTTTAATCGGATGAAGCCACCTGCATCTTCCGGGCGGTAGTCGCTATCTGCCTTTTCCATGGAAGCAATGCCTTCGTCATACAGCGAGAAGGGAGACTTTCGGCCGACAGTCGTCAAGTTTCCCTTGAAGAGCTTTAACCGTATGGTGCCTGAAACTGTTTCTTGGCTTTTGTCCACAAGAGCTTGGAGGGCTTCGCGTTCGGGGGCGTACCAGAAGCCATTGTATACCATTTGTCCATACCGTGGGACGAGGGAGTCGCGCAGGTTCATGAGTTCCCTATCCATGGTGAGGGTTTCTAGTTGCCGATGGGCATGGAGCAGGATGGAACCACCCGGAGTTTCATAGATGCCACGGCTTTTCATTCCCACGAAACGGTTTTCGACAAGGTCTATTCTCCCAATGCCATGCTTTCCTCCTAGAGAGTTAAGCCTACGAACGAGATCTGCAGGTTTGAGTGGTTCGCCGTTGACGGCTACGCAGTCACCTTTGTCGAATTCGAGCTCTAGGTATTCGGGATCGTCCGGGGCATCCGCAGGGTCTGCGCTAAGCTTGAACATGCCTTTGTTGTCAGGCGTGGTTGGGTCGAACCAAGGGTCTTCGAGTATGCCGGCTTCGTATGAGATGTGCCAAAGGTTGCGATCCATGGAATATGGCTTGGATGCACTGGCTTCTACATCGATGCCGTTTTGGGAGCAGTACTCGATCATTTCAGTGCGACCGGGGAATTGTTTCCGAAACTCGGCTTCACGCCAAGGAGCGATGATCTTTATCTCCGGCGCGAGAGCAGCGAAGGCGAGCTCGAAACGACACTGATCGTTCCCCTTGCCTGTAGCTCCGTGGGCCACGGTGTCTGCTCCAAATTCTCGTGCGATATCGATTTGGGCCTTGGCGATGAGTGGGCGAGCGATTGATGTACCAAGCAGATACTGACTTTCATACACGGCTTCTGCACGAACCATGGGAAAAATGAAGTCGGAAGCGAACTCATCGACCAGATCGACCGTTCGGTGCGCGGAGGCACCAGTGGCCAGAGCTTTCTCCTCCAGACCATCGAGTTCCTCTTCCTGTCCTACGTCGGCGCAATAAGTGATGACCTCGGCATTCTGTTCCTTTGCGAACCAGTGAACAAGAACGGAGGTGTCGAGACCTCCTGAGTAGGCGAGAACTATTTTCATGATTGTTTAGAGCTGGAGAAACTTTTCTGGTTCAGGTAACGGAATCGCTGGCAAGTTTGGCGAGGATAGCTTTCTGGACATGTAGGCGATTCTCTGCTTGGTCGAAGATTATTGCCTGAGGAGAGTCGAGCACTTCTTGGCTCACTTCCTGTCCGGGGTGCGTAGGCATACAGTGCATGAACAACGCTTCTGGTTTTGCCTGAGAGAGAAGTTCAGCCGTTACGGCAAAAGGTTTCATGCTCTCAATGCGTGATTCTTCCTCTTCTTCAGCTCCCATGCTAACCCAGACGTCGGTGTAGACAATGTCCGCATCCGTTACTGCCTCTTTGGGGTCGGAAGTGAACTGGAAATCGCAGCCCATACCTTCTTTGTTTAGGAGGTCGAGAAGATCTGGTTTGGGAGCGAAACCTTGGGGGCCGGCAAGAGAAACTTTTAAGCCGAATAGTTTTCCCGCCATAATCCAAGAATTAGCCATGTTGCAGGAGGTGTCTCCTAAAAAGGCGAGTTTCCTTCCAGTGAGAGATGTAAACGGGTCTCGACTCTCACCCAACTTCTCGGCTATGGAAAAACAGTCGGCGTAGATCTGGCAAGGATGCAGAAGATCTGTCAGTGCATTGACCACGGGTATATTGGCGTGGGCGGCGAACTCCTCTATGATTTCGTGCCCAAACGTGCGGATAACTAAACCGTCTAGATATCGGGAAAGTACTTTTGCGGTGTCGTGAATGCTTTCGCCACGGCCGATCTGGGTGGACTGTTGGTCTAGGACCAGCGCGTTGCCGCCAAGCTCATTTATTCCCACCTCGAACGAAACTCGAGTGCGGGTGCTGTTCTTATAGAAAAGTAGACCCCATGTTTGGCCGGCCAAGTCGTTTGCCAATCCCAATCTCTGTTTGCGATTCTGTTTTAGATGAGACGCTCGGTCAAAAACTTCCAGGATTTCATCATCGGAGAAATCATTTTCCTTGAGGAAATGTTTCATGGTTTCGGCAAAGTTAGAAATTCAGTTAGGGTTTTGTCAATTATTCCGAGGGCCTCGGAAATTTCTTCTTGGGTAACATTGAGGGGGGGCAGCATGCGTACGGAATCGCCACCTGCCGGGACTGCTATAAGTCCTCCCTTGCGTAGAGCAGATACGATCTCTCCGCAAGGCACATTCATAGACATGGCAAGAAGGTAGCCGCGCCCGCGGACTTCTTTGATGAGATCCGGGTGCTTGGTGGCAAGGGATTCCAATTCGTCCTTGAATGACATGCCTTGCACGGATGCTTTTTCAATCAGTTTTTCTTCCTCGATTACATCAAGGACCGCATGCGCGGCTGCACAGGCTAGGGGAGAGCCTCCGAAAGTCGTGCCGTGCGAACCTGGTTTGAAGAGATCTGCGTGGGCTTCGTTCACCCAGATTGCTCCGATTGGAAATCCACCCCCTAGCCCTTTTGCTAACGCAATTGCATCGGGTTTTATGCCGGAACTCTCGTAGGAAAAGAAACTTCCGGTTCGACCCATACCCGACTGCACCTCGTCAAGCATGAGCAAAATTCCGCGCTCGTCGCAGAGTTGGCGAAGTCCGCGAAGGAAATTATCGCTTGTTTCACGAATCCCTCCTTCTCCTTGGATCGGTTCGATAAGCACAGCGGCGGTATCTTCTTCCAATAATGCCTCGAAGCTTGCGAGTTCGTTGAATTTTGCAAATGCGAATCCTGGAGCGAGCGGAGCAAATCCGCTGCGAATCTTAGAGCCTGAAGTAGCTGACATTGCACCGTATGTTCTCCCGTGGAAATCCCCTTCAGCAGTTACGATTTTGACGATTTTTCCTTCCTCTCCTCCTGCTTTAGCGCACCCGAATAGGCGGGCCAATTTTATGAGGGCTTCATTTGCTTCTGCGCCGCTATTGCAGAACAGCATTCGGCCGGGACCGGCTTTCTGACTCAGCCTTTCCGCGAGACGAGCTTGTTCTGGAATTCCAAAAAGATTCGTGCAATGGACAAGCTTTGCCGCTTGTTTCTGCACGGCGCTTACCCACTTAGGATGGGAATGGCCTAGGCAAGTTACAGCAATCCCTGAGGAGAAATCTAGATATGCATTACCTTCGACATCCCAAATGCGCACACCTTCTCCACGATCGAACGCTACCGGAGGATCTGCATAGTTGCCTATGAGGTAGTTGCCGTATTCGGTAAGATCCATCATATGGTTCTCGGAGTGTTTCTTCAATGCACGATTTCAGTGCCGATGCCAGTGTCGGTGAAAATTTCAAGAAGTAGGCTGTGTGGGTAACGACCATCGACCAAGTGAACCCTACTCACTCCTGCTTGCAGAGCTTCCACTGCGCTGTTTACTTTCGGAAGCATGCCTTTCGCTATGATTCCGGCTCTCCTAAGTGGTTCCACGTCGCCTGCGGGCAGGCTTGATATTAGGGTGTCGGGCTTTTCCGGGTCACGGAGCAATCCCGGTACGTCGGAAAGGTAAACCAGTCGCCGAGCTTGGAGACCGATCGCGATTTTCGCAGCGGCGATATCTGCATTCACATTGTGGCAGACACCAGAAGAGTCTGCTGCCGTGGAAGAGATTATAGGCACCTTCCCCTTGTCAAGAGCTTCGTCTATCGAGTCTACGAGCACTCCGGTGATTTCACCGACAAAGCCAAGGTCGGGATCGGAATCAAGTTTTACGCATTGCAGAACTTCCTTGCCCGGAAGGCGTTTGGCTTCGCAATCGTTCTCCTCTACGAAAGCTGCAACTTCTCCGTTTACTTTGAGGTTTAATACTTCGTCTACAATTTCGATTGTTCGAGAGTCGGTAACTCGGAGCCCGTCTACGAAGGCCGACTCGATTCCGCGTTCATTCATAGTTCGCGTTATTGCCTTGCCACCTCCGTGTACAACGACCACGCGAATGCCCACTGAATTCAGAAAAACTATATCTCTGGCTACACGCGAACGTGTTTCAGGATCAGGCGCGTCCATGAAGCTGCCGCCGTACTTGACGACGAAGGTGGAACCGCGAAAATGTCGCACATAGGGGAGGGCCTCCACCAATACGGCGGCTTTGGCCTGAATGGCCTCAATGTCTGCGTTATCGCTCATTCGCTCTTATTGAAGTCGACGTAAGCTTCACTTAGATCAGTGGTCAGCAAGTTGTAGTCCCCTTTCCCCAGATTGAGATCGAGATGAATCTTAAAATGTTTTTCGGCGACTACTTCTTTCCACTTGTCCTTGTTCCGAATGAGGACCTTTCCCTCGGCGAGAACGGGGACGTCATTGTAGAAAAGCTCCATTCTGGCGAAATCGACTCCTACCTTCGCATATCCCGCTGCATCTACAATGCGTCCCCAGTTGGGGTCGGAACCGTACCATGACGTCTTGACAAGTAAGGAGTTGGCAATGTTTCTAGCAACTTTTTCTGCTGCGGTGTCATCTGGTGCGCCTTTGACGAAGAGCTCGATGAGCTTAGTCACTTTTTCGCCGTCTCCGACCATTTTGCGAGCGAGACAGGCACAGACTTTTTCAACTGCAGTTTGGAAGTCTGCCAAAACATCCGGATTTTTTTCCGAAACGTCCACGTTGGAAAAACCGTTGGCGAGAGCTAGAACAGTGTCGTTGGTGCTCATGTCGCCATCTATTGTAATGCGATTGAATGTTTTATCGTTGGCTGCCTTGAGAGTGTCTTGCAGCAGTTGAGCTGGCAGGTTGGCATCAGTTACTACAAAGGCGAGCATGGTTGCCATGTTTGGCTCGATCATGCCGCTTCCTTTTGCCACTCCTGCCACTCGGACTGTCCCATCGGTCGTCTCGAACTCTGCTAGACAGGACTTGGTAGTGGTGTCGGAAGTAAGAATGGCCTGCTGAAAACCCATTCCGCCGTCTACTCCGTCCTCGATGTCTTGGACCGCATCCCGAATGCCGGCCGTGATGCGACTCATTGGCAAAGATTCACCTATTCGTCCCGTGGAGCAGACGAAAACTTGCTCGGGTTTCAATTTAAGCTGTCGCGCGACTTCCGAGGCCATGGTTCCGGTATCCACTTCACCTTGAGGACCTGTGCAAGCGTTGGCGTTGCCGCTATTCGCAACGATGGCATGAAATTCATTTTGTTCAGCAAGTATGGCTTGTCCATGAAGGACTGGAGCGGCTTTCACGTCGTTTGTCGTGAATACGCCGGCTCCCGAGCAGGGCCTTTTCGAGTAAACTATCCCGAGGTCTATGCGACCATCCCGTTTCCCTCGAACATCACAATGTATGCCTGCGCAGAAAAACCCCGATGCTTCGGTGAGGCCATCGACATTCTCGTAGAATTTCATGGCAGTCCTGCTGTTTCGTCAAAGCCCGAGCAAATGTTCATAGCTTGTACGGCTTGTCCGCCGGCACCTTTTAGCAGGTTGTCTTCGGCGGAAGTGAGAATATAGCGCCCTGTCCGTTCGTCTGCCACGACGGAGAAATCGATTCGGTTTGTGCCGTTGACGTGGGCAACGTCGGGGAACTCGCCACTAGGCAAGACTTGGGTGAAAGGCCTGCCCGCATACTTTTGTTGCCAACAATCCTCGATTAATTGGGTGTCTAGTTTACCCTTTGCAGGTACTGATATGGTGGTGGCAATTCCCCGATTCATGGGTGCGAGATGTGGATGAAAGGAGACCACGACTTTCTCGTCGCTGGCTATACCGAGCTGCTCCTCGATTTCAGAAAGGTGACGATGTTTTGGCAGACCGTAAGCTGTTGCACTTTCGTTTCTTTCACAGTACAAAAGCTTTTCTGACGCTTGTCGACCTGCGCCACTAATTCCGCTGAAGCTATTAATGACAATCCCTTCTCGCTCCACTAATCCTGCCTGGAGCAAGGGAGCCAATGGGACAATAATGCTAGTGGGGTAGCAACCCGGCGAAGCTATGAGATTACTCTTTTCCCAAGAAAGTTCGTGGAGTTCAGGAAGTCCATACATGGCCTTTTCCAAAAGTTCAGGGGCAGGGTGGGGTGCACCGTAAAATTCCTCGTAACGCTTCGGGCAAGAAAGTCGAAAGTCTGCGCTCAAGTCGATTACGCGTTTGCCTGCCTCCATCAATGGGATCGCGTACTCGGCGGCCGTACCGTGGGGGAGCGCCAAAAAGTAAATGTCCAGATCATCGTTTTCGGCAAGTTCGTTGGTGGGCGGAGATGAAAAAGACAGGTCTTTGACCTTCCCTCGCATCTTAGGAAGAGCAACCTCCAGCGGTGACCCCGTCAAACTTCTGGAGGTGACAGCCGAAAGACATATGTCGGGATGTACAGCCAGAAGGCTTACGAGTTCTCGACCGGAATAGCCGGATGCTCCTATAATGCAGGCGTTCATTAGAAAAAGGAAAAGTTTATTACTTGTTAACTAAAGGTGGCAAAATCAAAAAAGAAAAAACCCTCCGGATGGAAAATCCGGAGGGTTGAAATTGGTTTCTAAAAAAGCGTTTAACGCTTGGAGAATTGGAAACGTTTTCGTGCTCCGGGTTGTCCCGGTTTCTTTCGTTCTTTTTTGCGTGGGTCTCGTCGGAGGTGGCCAGCTTTCTTTAGGGTCTTTCTTAATTCAGAATCCATTTTTTCGAGAGCTCTTGCGATGCCGAGTCTAACGGCACCTGCTTGCCCGGAGCATCCACCCCCACAAACATTCACGGTTAGGTCTATACTTTCAGACATCTCAACTTCCGCTAGAGGTCCGGCTACGATTTTGCGTAATTGTGAAGTGGGGAAGTAATCGTTCACTTCTCGTCCGTTTACAATGAAGCTTCCTCCCCCCGCATTAAGGCGTACCCTGGCAGTGCTTGTCTTGCGGCGACCCGTTGCAATGTGTGTGTCTTCTTGTTTCTTTGCGCTCATTTAAATTAAAACGGGTTGCCCTGACTAAATTTTCAGGGGTTGCGGTGACTGGGCTTCGTGAGGATGCTCAGATCCAACGTAGATTCGAAGTTTTTTGAGCAATTGGCTCGAGAGTTTGTTTTTGGGCAACATGCCCTTGACTGCGTTCATGATTAGAAACTCGGGTCGTTTCGCCCTGAAGTCCGCAACGTTGCGATATTTCTCTCCACCCATGTAGCCGCTGTAGAACATATATTGCTTCTGCTCTTCCTTATTTCCCGACAGCTTTACTTTTTCAGCATTTATCACGATGACATAGTCTCCTGCATCAATGTGTGGAGTGAAGATCGGTTTGTCGCGACCTCGCAATGCATTTGCCACCTGCACGGCCAGTCGTCCAAGTATTTGGTCAGAGGCGTCTACGATTCGCCAGTTGCGATCGGTTTCTGCACCGACCTTAGCCAAGGTTGTTTTCATGGAGAAAGATTAGAGAAAAACGGACTATATTAGGCTCTCGTCGCGTCTCGTCAATTCCGTTTTACCTAAATACTTCGATCTCAAATTCTGTGATCAGTATGGTCCCGAACCGAGTTGCTCCATGGTATTCTTATAAAACTCATAGCCATATCCAATCAAGCGATCACTGGAGTCAAAAACAACCGGCATGTAGTTTTTTTCTACGTTTCGGTCGGCAAGGGTTCCTTCGTCACTTCCGGGGCGGTACTTATAAAACCAAACACTACCCCAAGTCTCGCCTTCAATGTAATTGGCTACACCAGCGAGATGGAAAACTTGTCCTTTGGTCATGCCGGGTTGCAAGCCCATTAGGTTCTTGATGTTCTCGTTGACTTTACCTTCTCCCGAGGCAAAGGGGTTCATCCCCGAATTCGAGCAGGCAGTCATAGATAGGGCAACGACAACTATGGCCCATGTTAGGAAAGAGGGACGTGTTGAGCGATTTACTTTCATAGTT
>CAZXKR010000019.1:0-12714 GCA_964641305.1 uncultured Puniceicoccaceae bacterium
CCGAAACTTATATTTTCCGGATTTGTTCCGGAGAGGTCTTGATCCTCAAAGAGGATTGGCCGTTATTCGCTTTCCGGGAGAACCGAACGGATGTGAAGGTCTCGGAGTTGTTTGTCCGTGGCGGCGCTTGGGCTGTCCGTCATTAGATCCTGACCTTTCTGAGTCTTCGGGAACGCTATAACGTCTCGGATACTATCTCTCCCTGCCAAAATGGCGACGAGGCGATCTAACCCAAGTGCAATCCCGCCATGAGGAGGCGCGCCAAAGGTAAAGGCTTCCAGCATATAGCCGAACCGGCTTTTTACGACGTCGGCAGGTATGGCGAGAATCTCTTCGAAAACTTTCTTTTGTAAGTCGGGTTGGTGAATCCGAATGGATCCACCACCAAGTTCGACTCCGTTCAGAACTATATCGTAGTGTTGGCCCCTTACCTTCTTGGGTTCCGACTCCAGCAGTTCGATGTCTTCAGGCACGGGAGAAGTGAAAGGGTGGTGGGTGGCTACGTATCGGCCTTGTTCCTCGTCATGGCTCATTAGCGGGAAATCGATTACCCACAGGAATTTCCAGTCCGTCGGAGATCGTTCGATCTTTCCTCTTTTTTCCAAGAGGATGGCGGACTCCAACCGAACGCGGCCTAGAATGTTGCAGGAGTTTTCCCAATCGCCTGCGGCGAAGAAAATTATGTCTCCGTCTTCTACGGAGAGCCCTTCTCGAAGTTTGTCTTGCTCGGATTGCGAGAGAAATTTGAGGATTGGCGATTTCCATTCGCCGTTTTCCGACTTGATGAACGCCAAGCCTTTGGCGCCAAGGGACTTTGCGGTTTCCTCAAGGTGCTTCAGCTCTCCTTGCGTGAGGTCGGCCAACCCTTTGGCATTGAATGCCTTTACCGAACCACCGCTTGCGATCGTTCCAGAGAAGACTTTGAAATCAGATTCCCGAAAGGTTTCGGAAAAGTCTTTTATTTCTAGGCCGAAACGCATGTCTGGCTTGTCGGAACCGAAGCGGTTCATTGCGTCCTCGAAGGGCATGCGAAGAAAGGGAGTCTCAATTTCAGTTCCCAGCGTTTCTTGCCAAACTTTTTTCAACAATCCCTCAATCAGGGCGTACATGTCTTCGCGATCGATGAACGACATCTCGACGTCCACCTGAGTGAACTCGGGTTGACGGTCTGCTCGCAGGTCCTCGTCGCGGAAGCAGCGAGCCAACTGGTAATACCGCTCCACGCCCGCGACCATTAACATCTGCTTGTATTGCTGAGGCGACTGGGGGAGGGCGTAAAACTTGCCCGGATTGAGGCGACTGGGGGCGAGAAATTCACGAGCTCCTTCCGGAGTGCTCTTGAATAGCATGGGCGTTTCCACATCTAGAAAACCATTGGCGTCGAAATAGTCGCGGATGGCTTTGCTCGCCTTGTGGCGAAGTTTGAGGGTCTCTAGGTTTTTTGGCCTTCGAAGATCCAAATAGCGATGGGCGAGTCGCAACTCCTCGCCTACTCGGTCTGCCTCGTCGTCCATGGGGAAAGGAGGCGTCTTGGACTGATTGTGGATCATCAACTCGGCGACGTGAATCTCCACTTCGCCCGTAGGGAGGTTGACGTTTACGGTATCCCCATCTCGTTCACGTACTTCACCGGAGGCTTGGATGACGCTTTCCGGCTTAAGCTCTCCGAAAATCTTTGCCAGTTCTGAGTTCTCGGGATCCAGCACGAGTTGGGTTTTACCTTCGCGATCCCTTAGGTCGATGAATAGAATTCCTCCGTGATCTCGTACGGAGTCGATCCATCCAACGATGTTGGCGGGGGATCCGGCGTCGGCTTTGCGAAGTTCGTTGCAGTGATGAGTGCGTTTCATAGTTCCTTGGAATACGGAAAAGCCTTGGCATCATGTAGAAAGCTGGCGGCATGGCAAGCGCGATGCCGGTTTGATTTTTCGAAGTAGGACTGCAATTTGCTGACCGAGTTTTCTTGGTTGGCCTTTTTTCTCGCCAAAAGGTGCATTCATTCGTTGCTTCTGAGAATATGAACAACCGATACGTAGTAATTATGGCAGGTGGTCGCGGAGAACGTTTTTGGCCTCAAAGCCGTTTGCGTCGCCCCAAGCATCTCTTGCCCATCGTGGGAGACGAGCCCATGCTCGTGCAGACCGTGAATCGTCTTGACGGCTTGGTTCCAGTCGAAAACGTTTTCGTGGTTACGAACTCCGAGCAACGGGATGCCGTTCTTGACACTTGTCCGAACCTTTTGCCCGAGCGGGTAGTTGGAGAACCGGAGGGTAGAGACACCGCCGCAGCCGTTGCTCTTTCGGCTCTGCTTGTTCAGCGAGAGAATCCCTCCGCCGCTTTTGCGATGTTACCCGCGGATCACGTGATCGAGGACAACGCCGGTTTTCGAGCCATCCTCGATTCGGCTTTCGAGGCGGCCGAAACTCAGGATTTGCTTGTAACGATAGGTATTCGTCCAACCGAACCGGCTACAGGTTACGGCTATATCCAACGCGGGGAACCTTGCGGTGAACCCAGCGGGCGAACTCTCTACAATGCCGTTCGCTTTGTTGAGAAGCCTGATCGCGAGACTGCCGAGGGTTACGTCGCCTCAGGCGATTATCTTTGGAATGCCGGTATGTTCGTCTGGCGTCCCGAGGTCATCTTGAAAGCCATTGCGAGCCACGCTCCCGACCTTGCCTCGGGTATCAACGAACTCGACGATGCTTGGACGGAAGAGGCTTCTCTAGATGAAGCCATGCAGTCCGTTTACCCTACGCTGACCAAGATTTCCGTGGATTTTGCCGTTATGGAAAAGGCCGAAAACGTGGCGGTTTTGGAATCGGCTTTCGACTGGGACGACGTGGGCGAGTGGCCCGCGATCGAGCGTCACTTCCCCGCGGATGAAATGGGAAACGTCTTTCGAGGTGCAGGTCTGGCCTTGGAGTCAAAGGGCAACGTGACCTATGCCGAGGACGGACACATGGTGGCTTTGCTCGGCGTGGATGATCTGATCGTCGTGCAATCCCCCGATGCCACTTTGGTCTGTCGAAAGGACATGGCTCAAGGCATTAAGGAACTTACTCGAAAGGTAGTTGAAGCCAAAGATGGCGAAAAGCTCGTTTAATTCGCTTTGCTACTTACTGCCCCATGCCCAATTATCTTGGAATCGACTATGGCCGTAAGCGGATCGGATTAGCTTTTGCCGATGAGCTTGGCGTTGCCATTCCCATCTCCGCAATTCCCGGAGTTGAGTTGGAGGGCAGTTTAGAGGAACTTGGCAATGTAGTAAATAATCGTGAGGCGGACGAACTCGTTGTTGGTTATCCATTGAATATGGATGGCACTTCGGGCACCAGAGCTCGGGAGGTCGACGCTTATGTCGTCGAACTTGAGAAACGTTTCGGTTTACCTATTCGGAAGGTCGACGAGCGACTAACCACGCATGCCGCTTCGGAAGACTTGAAGGCATCGCGAAAACGAATGCCCGGAAAAGAATCAGGTGAGTTGGATTCCGCAGCCGCTACCTTGATATTGAGAGATTTTCTAGAGGAACGGAATCCATTCCTTTTGCCCGACCCGGAAGATTATACGGAGTTTGAAGCATGAGGGAGTCGAATGCCACACCCAGTCGATGGAGGTGTCTCTGCTCCTACGACGGAACTAATTACCTCGGTTGGCAAAAGCAGCCCAAGGGGGAGTCCGTTCAAGGGTGTATCGAGCAAGCCCTGCAAAAGACTTTCAGCGTAAAGATAAAAACAATAGGGGCGGGACGAACGGATGCAGGTGTACACGCACTCGGTCAAGTCTTTCATTTCGACGCGGAATGGCGACATGGTTCGGATAAGCTTCTAAAGGCGTTGCGAGTCCGACTGCCTGAGGATATTCAGCCTCTCGAACTGGTTGAGGTTCCATCGAGCTTTCACGCCCTTTGTTCAGCCAGAGGCAAGTATTACGTGTATCGGGCAGTGGAGGGACATGCTTTGCCCATGGAAATGCGATATGTTCACTCGTTAAAAAATCAATCGCTGGACATTGTGTCCATGCGCTCAGGTGCCGCTCATCTTGTCGGGCGTCATGACTTTTCTTCCTTTGCAGCCTCTCGCGGTCGTGGGGAAGAAGAGAGTCCAATCAAAGAATTATGGCGGCTAGAGCTCGTCAGGTCAGGAAGGCATATTAAAATCAAGGCATTGGGGGGTGGCTTCTTATACAAGATGGTCCGCAGCATTGCCGGTGCCCTGTTCGACGTTGGAACGGGTAAACTTAAACCGGATGACATTCGTGACCTGCTCGAGAGTCGTAAACGAACGCGAATCGTAAAAACCGCTCCGGCTCGAGGGCTTTGCTTGGAAAAAGTGTACTACCGAAGGCCAAGAGTATGAGTTTTCCCAAGTTTGTTCTTCAGACGGGCCAAGCCCTGCTCGAAATATTGATGCCGGGGGATTGGCCCGGATGCGGGGAACCTGTCGAGGGTGGCCCTTTTCGACGAGTTTGTGAATTGTGCGTCGGTAACATCGACTGGATACGTCGCCCATTTTGTGACCGTTGCGGTTTGCCTTCCCCCGGTGTCGACATGGTCGCTCGCCACTGTCCCCACTGCAGGGATTTGCAACCCTCTTTCGGAAAGGGGCGGGCCCTGTTTCTTTCGACTGGAGTTGGTAGGAGTTTCGTCCATGATGTAAAATATCATGGCGATCGTACGCTTTTGGGTGATTTGCCTTCGCTTATTCTCAGTAATCCCGACTTTCTCGATCACTTGGAAGACGCGGTTTTGGTGCCGGTTCCCTTGCATCGTCGTCGCTTGCGCCAACGTGGCTACAACCAAAGCGTTTGGATTGCGGAAGCTCTTTCGGCGTGTTTTGATATACGTTTGAAGGTCGAGCCAATCCTTGTCAGGACCCGTAATACTCGTACTCAAACTCGTCTCAGTCGAGAGGCTCGTATGGCAAACGTCAAAAATGCCTTTGCTCTTAAACCCAGAACGCGCTTGGATAAGAGCAGAAGATATGTGGTTGTTGATGATGTTTTCACTACAGGTTCCACTCTTGACGCTTGCGCCGGAGTCCTTCTCGAAGCCGGATTGGAGCAGGTAGACGTTGCAGCTCTCGGTCACGGTTAAAATCCAGTAACGAATTTCGAATCATGGCGATTTTTTCAAAACCTCAATATTCTACGGTAAAGGCCAGGTCCAGGGACAGCATACCCAAGGGCATGTGGACCAAATGTCCCGGCTCCGGGGAAATGGTCTACGTCAAGGACTTGAAGAAAAACTTAATGGTCGTTGCCGCCAGTGGGTATCATTTCCCCTTGCACGCACCTGACCGAGTGGAATCGCTCTTGGACAAGGATACTTTCGTCGAGTGTGACGCCGGCGTTTCCTCCAAGGATCCCCTCAATTTCAAAGGAGCGGCTTCTTACAAAGAGAAACTAGAAGCAAACGTGAAGAAAGCCGGTATGCCTGATGCCGTACTTTGTGGCGTGGGTAAAATGAAAGGTCGCGAGGTGAGCTTGGCTGTTATGGACTTCCGTTTTCTTGGCGGCAGCATGGGTTCTGTCGTGGGGGAAAAAATTACACGCGCAATCGAACGCGGACTCGAGGGCGGTATGCCCGTGATCATTGTTTCTGCCTCGGGTGGGGCTCGTATGTACGAGGGTATTCTGAGCCTCATGCAAATGGCTAAGACCAGTGCAGCGCTTGCGAAGCTTGCCGAAGCCAAGCTACCTTATGTCTCGGTGCTTACTAATCCCACCATGGCCGGCGTTATGGCCAGTTTTGCTTCTTTGGGAGACGTGATAATCTCCGAACCCGGAGCTCTCGTAGGTTTTGCTGGTCGTCGAGTAATCAAGGAAACCACTCAAGCAGATTTGCCGGAGGGCTTCCAGACCGCAGAATTCCTCTTGGATCGAGGTCTCATCGACCAAATTGTTCCGCGACATGAACTTCGCGGACGTATCAGCAATTTGCTGAATCTATTTTGTGGTACGCATAAAAAGTCTTCTGCTAAACCCAAATCTGCAGCGAAGAAACGTTCGGCCACCAAAACCAAGTCCACTGCCAAAGTTTCTGCCTCTAAGAATGGCAAGAATCCATCGCGGACCAGACGAGCCGGTTCCTAGATTGTCTACCTCGATCGAGGATGCCGTAAGCTTTTTGTTTGGCCTGCGAAATCGCGGGTCTACTTTTGGGATTGATCGGATGAAGGCCTTTGCCCGACTCTTGGGGCATCCGGAACGACAGTACCCGGTCATCCATGTTGCAGGAACTAACGGCAAAGGGTCGGTTTGCGCTATGCTTGAAGCATGTTTTCGAGCGAACGGGTTTAAGACAGGTCTTTTCACTTCTCCTCACTTGGTACGACTTGGTGAACGCATTCGGGTCGACGGCCAAGCGATTTCCGATCAAGAAATCGTTGATTGCGTCGAATGGATGCGTTCGCTCGCTGATCAAAGTTTGCTTGATTCACCTGAATTATATCCCACTTTTTTTGAATTTGTCGCCGCAATGGCCTTTCACGTCTTTGCCCGTGATCAGGTGGACGTCGCTATTGTGGAAACAGGTTTGGGGGGAAGACTGGATGCCACTAATATCGTGGAGCCGGTTGTATCCGTAATCACTTCGATCGGGTTGGATCATTGCGATATTCTAGGTGATGACATCGCCTCTATTGCTCGGGAAAAAGCTGGTATTCTCAAACCACACAAACCAGTGGTTCTTGGATGGTTGCCCAAGGATGCGGAAACCGTTGTGCGGGAAATTGCCGCTGATCGTGAATGCCGGGTGATTGAGACTTCTCGACTTCAGTGCATGGAATTGCCCAAGACTTCTCTTGCAGGGTCTTTTCAAAGAAGAAATGGTGCCGTGTCCATCGCTACCTGCGAATTACTCCGCGATCGTTTCGCTTTGCAAATGTCGAAATGTCGCAAAGCTCTTTTCGAAGTGAAATGGCCTGGGCGTTGGCAGGAAATAGAGGTATGTGGGAGGACGGTTATTCTTGATGCCACCCACAACGCTGAGGGTTGTAGATGCCTTGAGGAACATCTTATGGGGTTGACGGAAAAGCCCGTTGTCTTGGCTGGAACTTTAGGCGAAGACCGAGCTAACAATCTGATGGAGGTGGTTGCCCGCTATGCTCGAGAAATTCGTTTACTTGTCCCCAATCAACCCCGTGCCTGTTCTTATGAGAGCTTGGAGAAAGCTATACCCGAAGAATTTTCAGGAAAAGTAACCCGCTCTACAGTAGCTTGCGAGTTTCCTCCTTCAGCATCTGCGGAAACGGATGATGTTCCGTATGTTGTTACCGGATCGATTTATCTCCTAGGAGAAGTTTTAGCTAGAATCGAGGGAAATAATGGTCAAAGTCCACTCGCTCCATTGCAGGATTGGGTCTGAATAGCCGTTGAGATTTAAGTTTTTTTGCGTGCGAGAGGCACTTGTTTCGTCCTCTTGAGTCCCGAGATGCCCGATGTGAACAACTCCGGGAGAAGTCGGGGACAATTTGGAACAACTTTTTCTTGCGAAAGGGTCAACAAAAAGGGTTGACTAAGTTGTCTTAAAAAGGATCTTAATTTCTACATTCTTCTTTTTATGAAATTATTAAAAAGTTATTCACAAAACCATATGCGTCACTCTGCCTTGATTTTCGGCACTATATGTAGTGGGTGAAGTGTCGATGTTTACTTTTTTTTACTTTTTTTCTTTTCTTTTCCTTCTTGCCAACCCATGGTGAAATCTCCTTACGACGAATTGTCTGCGAATCTATCGTGTGACATTCAACAGAACTTGCTTAGAATTAATGTGAAAAATGATTGAAATGGTGGAATTAGTAGTCAAATCCACCGAAAGATAGAGACCTAAAGCCATGGAAAAGACATATAAAATCGGGGAAAAAGTTTTTGTTTTAGATGAAGCAAAGGCCGTTGCAGCCTACGAGGGTAAACAAGTGATTAATGGTCGCGATACCATGGCTTTCAATTTGCTGCCGCTCAAGTATCAGTGGGCCTATGACCTCTATCGCAAGATGAAGGCAAACCACTGGGAGCCAGAGGACATCCCTATGCAAAAGGATGTCGAACAGTGGAAAAATCAGTTTGAACTTAGTGAAAGCGAGCGTTGGATAATTATGATGGGCATAGGTTACTTTTCGGCGGCGGAAGGAATCGTAGGTGACAACATCCAGCATGTGATTCGCGAATTGGTGACCGCTCCCGAACTCAAACTCGTGCTTGGGCGACATGCTCATGAGGAGAACATCCATGCGGATAGTCTTTTGTATATGATTAGTTCCCTAGGCATCAATCCTCACGAATGCGAGGCAATGTTCGAGCAGGTTGAAACCATTCATCGAAAAAACGATTTCGTGACCAAAGTTTCCAAAAGTTTGCGCAGGGATATGGATTTGACGCAAGTTTCTGAAAAAAAGGAATTTGCGAAAAACGTATTTGTTTTCGGCCAATGCATGGAAGGCACGCAGTTTTATGGGCTCTTTGGTATGATTCTAAGCCTTTACAGGCAGAACAAGTTTCCTGGAATAGGTCAAATGTTTCGCTATACTTTGCGCGACGAGTCCAACCATATCGAAAATCTGCGTAATTTGTTTCGAGCCTTGATTGATGAAAATCCAGAGATTTGGACTCCTGATTTTCAGAAAGAATTGACCGACTTGATGATTGAAGCCGTGGAACTGGAAAAGGAATTCATCAAGGATTGTCTGCCGGTGAACTCTGTTGGTCTAAGTGCGGAAGAGTTTTGCCTGTACATCGACTACATTGCGGATCGTAGGCTCAACGGCGTCGGTTTGGAACCTTTGACTCCATCTGCGACAAATCCATTTCCTTGGTTGGCTGAAATGATGGATGTCAAGAAAGAGCAAAATTTCTTTGAGGGTAGGGTGACGGAATATCAGAAAGCATCATCGTTGGGCGAAGTTTCCGACGATGAACTTTGACTCGATTACAATCCCACGGACTGAAACATACAATAAACTGGGAGAGCGGAGTCTATGCGTAACTTAACCTTCGAAGAAGATCGTGTTCTGGAGAAAATTTCCGAAACACCTCGAGAGCAAAAGCCTAGTTTCGATTGGGCCGGAGCGTTGGGCGATAATCGTTTCGAGGTGCCAAAGGTAAGAATTGATGACGGTGCGGGTGATCGCGATTTTGAAATCGCGGAGGTGGCTGAGGTCATCGGGGAGGCGTTGACCGACCTGATGATCTCACGGGAAGAAGAAGACATATACACCGAAAAGAACCGGGAACTCGTGGTGGAGTCGACCCGGAGTGTCGCCGATCGTTTGGTCGAGCGCACAATAGACGACGAGAATAACGATTCGGATCGTGTGACCTACGAGGAACTGTATCGACTTATCGAGAAGGTACTCGTGGAGAACGACGCTTACGATGTGGCCAAAAGCCTCGTTTTTTCTCGTTCACATGCGGGGGGGAGCAGGTCGGGTAGCGGCGAAACTGATTCAGGTTTCGCCGCACCCGCGCTCCGCCTTATCCGGCGGAACGGTCAAGTCGTCCCATGGAATCTCAGCAAGATTGAAGTCGCTGTCCGAAAGGCTTTCCTTTCACTTCGCCTTGATTCCGAATCTGCTGTGAAGGTTTCAGCCGAGGTTACTCGCAAGGCTTTGTCCACAGGGCAAAACTACATCAATATCGAAGATGTGCAGGATCTCGTTCAAGAGGAACTGATGCGGATGGGGCACTTCAAGGTAGCCGAAGCATATATTCTCTACCGAGCCCGTCGCCGGGTAGAAAGAGATTCACGGAATCCTTTTCCCGAGATCAAGCAGGATTCCATGATCGTGGTCCAAAAGACCGATGGAAGTACCTTTTTCTGGGATGGAGTTGACCTCAAGAAACGAATCGAATTTGCATCGATAGGGCTAGATCTTTGTCTTACTCCCGATCAAATCGAGGAAGAACTGCGCCGTTCTGTTTTTTCCGAAATCGAGGAGACCGATCTTAAGACTACCATTATTCTCAACTCAAAGGTTCTCATCGAACGTGATGCGGATTTTGCCAAGTTTGCAGCGCGAATACTCCTTACTTATGTATACGAAGAAGTTCTCGACTGGGACGTATCTCAAAATTCTCACGATCAACTGAAGCAATTTCATCGTGCGGCCTTCAAGAAGTACCTTAAGAGAGGTGTTGAAATAGAACGCTTGGATCCAAAGCTCTGTAATTACGATCTGAAAAAAATTGCAAATGCCTTAGATCCTTCTGCGGATTTGGATTTTGATTATCTTGGCATACAAACCCTTTATGATCGATACCTCATCGTAGACAAGACCTCCACAATCCCCCGCCGATTGGAGAGTCCTCAGTTCTTCTGGATGCGCGTGGCTATGGGTATTTTTGCCCACGAGGAAGAAAATGCAGAGCAAAAAGCCATTAATCTATATAACTTGTACAAAAGTCGTCGTTTCTGCTCCTCGACACCAACTCTGTTTAACTCCGGCACCCTTCATTCGCAACTCTCTTCTTGCTACCTCTACAAGGTCGACGATACGATTGAGTCTATCATGTACCGGGGAATTGCGGAAAACGCATTTCTTTCAAAGTGGGCCGGGGGATTGGGTGGTAGTTGGACTTCCGTTCGTGGTACAGGTAGCTACATTCAGGGCACGAATGGTGATAGCCAAGGTGTCATCCCCTTCCTCAAATTGCACAACGATCAACTCTGTGCTGTAAACCAAGGCGGTAAGCGCAAGGGATCGGGGTGTGCCTATCTTGAAACATGGCATAACGACATCTTGGAGTTTCTCGAACTTCGTCGGAATACCGGTGACGATCGTCGTCGTACTCACGACATGAACACTGCCAATTGGATTCCCGATCTGTTCATGAAGCGGATGGAGTCTAGAGAAAAGTGGACTTTATTCCGAAGCAATGATGTCCCGGATCTTCACGAGATTTACGGACGGGAGTTTGAGAAAAAGTACATCGAGTACGAAGAAAAGGCCGAAAGTGGTGAAATCTGGAGTGAACAGATTCCTGCGATCGACCTTTGGAAGCAAATGCTCAAAGTACTTTTCGAAACAGGGCATCCATGGATCACCTTCAAGGACACTTGTAACATTCGTAGTCCTCAGGATCACGTCGGAGTCATACACAGTTCGAATCTATGTACGGAAATCACTCTCAATACCGGGCACGATGAGACCGCCGTTTGCAACCTTGGTTCGATTGTTCTGGACTCTCATCTGAAACTCGATGGTTCACTCGATCACAAGAAGATGCGAGAGACCATACAAATTGCTGTGCGAGCTCTCGACAATGTAATCGACGTCAACTTTTACCCAACTGATGCGGCGAAGACTTCGAATAGTCGTCACCGCCCCATTGGGCTGGGAGTCATGGGGTTACAAAACGCCCTATACGCCAAAGACATAGCTTTTGCATCTGATCAAGCCGTTGAATTCAACGACGAATTCATGGAGGCGATTGCCTACTATACTTACGAAGCTTCCAGTGATCTTGCCGCAGAACGAGGTTCATATGGGAGTTTCAAAGGTTCCAAATGGGATCGTGGAATCTTGCCTCAAGATTCTGTATCCTTGCTCGAAAAGGAACGAGGACAGGATGTTGAGATTCCTAAAGGTGGTAGAATGGACTGGGATCCGGTGCGAGAAAAGATCAGCAAAAACGGTATGCGAAACAGCAATGTTATCGCCATTGCGCCGACTGCGACAATTTCCAATATCATGGGTTCATCTCCATGTATCGAGCCCACTTACAAAAACTTGTTCGTCAAAAGCAACTTGTCGGGCGATTTCATGGTTCTCAATCAGTACCTAGTCCGGGACCTTAAGGCTAAAGGTTTATGGGGAAAGGAGATGAGCGACCATCTCAAGTACTTCGATGGAGAGGTTAAGGATATAGAATCTATTCCCGAGGATCTTAAGCAGAAGTACTTGACTGCATTCGACGTCCCATACGAATACGTAATTGCTGCAGCAGGTCGACGTCAGAAATGGATAGATCAGTCTCAGTCCGTGAATCTCTTTCTCGGGTCACCCGAAATGAAGACTCTCTCGCATATGTACCGAGCTGCTTGGCGACAAGGCCTTAAAACTACCTATTACTTGCGAACGCTCAGTGCTTCCAACATCGAGAAGGCCACTGTTGATCTCAAGCAGAATGATCCGAAAACCAATTCTGTTTCTGATGAACCTACGGCGAAGAAGTCGTTTACCGATGCGGAAGCCAAAGCCTGCAGCATCGAAGCCATGCTCAATGGCGAAGAGTGTGAAGCTTGTCAGTAGGTAAGTAGATGATACTTAACGGACTGTCTATGATTATTGACAGTTTGAACGAAGATAGGTCGTGAGTTATGCATATCATCTTCTCACTACTATTTTTATACTTTTCCTTGTAGGATGCACATCGCCGAAAGTTGTGGTGACTGATGTGACGGGCAAGCCAATACCCCAAGCCCTTATTTACTCGATTTCACTGTCCATGAACATCGGTCCAGCAAAAACTAATGCTAAAGGAGAGGCGAGAGTACCATCCAATATTCAGGGAACCCGTTGGATTGACGTGTCTAAGAAAGGGTACAGGTCGCTACGAGTTGATGTCCCTAAGTCATGGCCTTTCCACATCACTTTGGAAGAACTAGACTTTGAAAGTCATCTAGGCGAGGATGTCTGGCAACAGTTCGGAATAGATCTCAAGTATCGATAGATACATATTAATAGAGTATAAACTGACAAGCATTGGAATTCT
>CAZXKR010000020.1:0-1604 GCA_964641305.1 uncultured Puniceicoccaceae bacterium
CTGGGGGAATAAAATTGGGATTCTTGGGGGTGTTTCTTGTTCTCCGGGTTTCCGATTTGCAAGTAACTGCAATTGCGAAACTTTCACTAAGGAGCAGCTGACCGCGCTTCTAGCCGAATACCTACCTGCCAATCGGCGGGAATCGGAATAATTCGGCTTTCCCGCCTTTTCAATGAACGGCAACCTCATCGTAGAGGCTCTCCGTTCCTCTTCCGTTCCGCCCGTCGTTGTGGCCGAGTTGTCGGGGAATCATCGTGGCGAACTAGACCATGCCTTGGACCTTGTTGACGCTGCGGCTGATTCCGGAGCGGACGCGGTGAAGCTTCAGACCTATCGACCCGATACGATAACCATCGATTCTCGGGACGATCGTTTTATGATTACCGAAGATCTTTGGGCGGGACGATACCTTGCCGATCTTTATGCAGAAGCCATGACTCCCTGGGAATGGCATCCTGCCTTGGCCGAACGTGCCGCCGAACATGGTATGGCGCTTTTTAGCTCTCCTTTTGACGAGACAGCAGTCGATTTCTTGGAGGAAAGCATTGATCCTCCTCTCCACAAGATCGCATCCTTCGAGCTGAATCACTTTCCCTTGCTTCGGAAGGTTGCGCGTACCGGGAAGCCAGTAGCGGCGAGTGTCGGTGCCTCGACTAGTGATGAGATTGCAGAAGCCGTTTCCTTGCTCCGAACGGAAGGGTGCCCTCTAGTCGTCCTTCTTCAATGCGTGAGCCAGTACCCGGCTGACCCCAAGGACTTTCACCTTAGCAGTCTAGCCACTTTGGCTGATAAGTTCGATGCCCTGTCAGGGCTTTCCGATCATTCATCGGGGCATGTCGTCCCTGTCGTGGCGACTACCCTAGGCGCCCGATTGATCGAGAAGCATCTCGTGCTTGATCGAAATGACGGTTCGATTGATGCGGGTTTCTCTATGGAACCTAGTGAGTTCCGAGAGATGGTCGATGCGGTGCACTCGGCTCATGCCGCGTTGGGAGAACCGAGAATCGGCTTAAAGGACAGGAATCATCCCTCGCGTCGATTTCGCCGTTCCATCCTCGTTTCCAGTTCCATTCGAAAAGGAGAGGAACTCACTACCGAGAATTTACGTGTCGCTCGTCCTGCGGATGGTTTGTCGCCGGCTCGGTGGGATGAGGTCATTGGCAAAGTGGCCGCTTGCGACATGGAACCCGGACATCCGTTGGCTTCAGGGGATTGGCTGGAGTAGGTTTTAGGCGAGAAGTTGACTTCGGGATTTCCGAAAAAAGTTATCCTCTTTTGGTAACCACCGTATTTTAGCGCTATAGTATTTACAGGGTTAAGGCGGCGTTAACTTGGATGGTGAACGCACAGCCTTAAATTATTCTGCTATTTCGTAAGATAATGACGATTAAATTGGGGACGGACATCGATACCATGGTGGTGCCTCGTTTTCGTGGGAACACGGACGAACGCCTACGCAAGGCGTGCATTTGGGTGTCTCGCAACTGTCCTGGTCGTCGTCTGACGTTGGAAGAAATCGGACGTGTCATGGGAGTTACTCGTGAGCGAGTCCGCCAGATCGAGGCCAGAGCTCTACGTAAGCTTCGTCACCCCTCTCGCATGAA
>CAZXKR010000020.1:1704-12422 GCA_964641305.1 uncultured Puniceicoccaceae bacterium
ATTCAGATCGAACCCACGTATGAGCACGTTGCGTCGGTACACTTCAGGTGAGTGATTTGAGCTGAATTTGGTTTGCACGGATTCATGTACGGTTTCGTCAAAAAAAGTAACCTGTGCCTTGTAGTTGTCTTTAAAGCCGAAATAACGATCTCCTCGGATTCCTTTTCCGGTTATGCATTCCACGCTTTGTTGTGAAGATACCGCATGATGAGATCTGCCCAAACCGTGGCGTCCTTTAAAATCATGTCCTTCTGAGATGAATAATGCGATGATTTCAACCCTGAATGTCATCATTTTCACCATGCAAAGATCGTATCCGCAGGCAAAGTAATTTATTTTTGCTTGGCATCTTTACGTAATTAAATCTTCCTACTTGGTTTGTGACTAAGTCTACTGAAAACCTGTCTCGTGAGGACGCTTTCCTAGTACTGAACGGAATGCAAGGCGTGGGTCCGGTGATGATGCGCAGGTTGCTTGAGAGATTTAACGAGGATCCCGTATCGGTTCTTCATTCATCGGAAGCGGAATTGATGAGCGTCAAAGGTGTCGGCAAAAAAGCGACGTCTGGGATCCGAGGATGGAAAGATGGCAACTGGCTGGAGCTGGAACGCGGCCGAATCGCTAAACATGGTGCTCGTTTCATAACCGTTGAGGATGGGGATTACCCCCAAGCCCTTCTAGAGACTTTTGATCCGCCAATAGGACTCTATTGTCAGGGCACTCCTCCTCGGGAACCTTGCGTAGCTATCGTAGGTACGAGACAGCCAACGCTGTATGGACAAAATATGGCTCGTCGTATTGCGGCGGGTCTGGCGAATAGCGGTTTTTGTGTCGTGAGTGGTATGGCCCGTGGGATTGATGCCGCCGCACACGAGGGAGCCTTGGAAGTTAGCGGTAGGACGGTTGCGGTTTTCGGTTGCGGTATAGACGTTATTTATCCTCCTGAGCATTTGAATCTTTATAGACGTGTCGTTGAGACAGGGGCGGTGGTTTCTGAGTTTCCTTTTGCGCGGAGGGCCGACCGACAGACTTTCCCGATGCGTAATCGCGTAGTTGCGGGAATGTGCGTGGGAGTAGTCGTGGTGGAGTCCTCAGCTGTTGGTGGCAGCATGATTACAGCACGCTTTGCCGGCGAGCAGGGACGACAAGTGTTCGCCGTTCCCGGTCGAGCCGATCAACCTACCGCGGTCGGTTGCCACAAACTTATTCGCGAAGGCGCCACGCTAGTGACACATGCCGAACAGGTGATCGAGGAAGTGGCTCCAAGTTTGGGTCTGTCTTGGAATGCTTCGTTGTCGGTCGGCGATTCCGATGCTTCTTCCGGCAAGGCTGCTCCCGATAACCTCTCCTCTGGCGAGAGCACGGTTTACGCCTGTCTAAATGACGGCTCGATACTTACTTCCGATAGACTCTGTGAGAGGACCAGTCTTCCTGTTCACGAGGTGGCGGCGGCACTAACCATGTTGGAATTGAAGCGACTGGTCTCTAGGTGTCCGGACGGTTCGTTCGAGGTTAGATAAATCCTAGATTTTTCTCTCCTTTCACTTTGGCGTTGTTAGGTGCTTTTCCATCGCTTAATCATTGAATGAATGAAGGCACTTACCTTAGTAGATTACGAAAGGTTCGAGTACGGAGAGGCTACCGACCCAGTCGTTGGTGAAAAAGATGTTCTCGTTGATGTTAAGGCATGCGGAATTTGCGGCAGCGACGTGCACGGCATGGATGGCAGCACGGGGCGTCGCCGCCCTCCGATCATCATGGGGCACGAGGCTTCCGGAGTGGTGGCCGATGTAGGTGCTGACGTGACGGAGTGGAAATCTGGCGACCGTGTGACCTTTGACTCAACTACCTATTGCGGGGAGTGTCATTATTGCGAGAAAGGTTTGGTTAACCTTTGTGGCAAACGGCAGGTGATTGGGGTGTCCTGTGAGGATTATAGGCGTCACGGCGCCTTTGCCGAGAGAGTTGTAGTACCTCATTTTGGTGTGTGTTCCATCCCTGACGAAGTGACTTTTGCACAAGCTGCATTGGCTGAACCCGTGTCAATTGCTCTACATGGAGTGAGTCGTCTGCCGATAGCAGGTGGAGAAACAGGTGTAGTGGTAGGTACGGGGATGATCGGTCTGTTTCTCGTCCAGGCTCTCAAGGCAGCCGGATGCGGTTATGTTTTTGCCATAGATTTGGCCGAGGACAAATTAGCCTTGGCGAAGGAACTTGGAGCGGATCAAACACTGGTTCCGGGAAAAGACGACATTGTGGCAACGATTAAAGATGCAACGGATGGGGAGGGTGCTCATGTTTCCGTCGAGGCTGTCGGGGTGACTGATACCGTTAGTCTGGCCATAGACGTCTTGCGCAAGGGTGGGGCAACCTGCTTGGTGGGCAATTTGGCTCCCGAAATTAATTTTCCTTTGCAGTCCGTGGTAACGCGTGAACTGTCTGTTCTGGGTTCCTGCGCTTCCGCCGGTGAATATTCTTTGGCGCTGGAGGCTGTGGCTTCAGGGAAAATCAAGGTAGACCCCATAATCAGCGCAGTGGCCGATCTAAAAGACGGCGCCTCTTGGTTCGACCGGTTGCGAAACAACAACGAAGGACTGCTGAAAGTCGTGTTGCAACCTTAGGTCTTCTTTTGAACAAACTCCATCGGTCTTGGAATTTACGGTTTGCAGTTCTCCTTTTACGGTTTTGAGTAATCATCAACCTTGTCTTCCCAAAACATAGAACCGTCATGAGCTTGCCGATCCTTGAATTTACTGCATCTTCCAACATTGATACTTGGCCGCTAGTCATTCTTGGAGTGAGCGTAGTCTGGGTGGTTGTCGGTATAACGAAACTGAAGCTCCATCCCTTTCTTACTTTGATGCTTGCTGCGATCCTTGTGGGATTGATGACGGGTCCACTGCCGGAACTGACCACTGAAAACAAAGGTCTTTTTCATTCTCGCGTTCAATTGGACGACACAGCCGGTGAACCCACGAGTGATTTGGGCAAGGCAGTCACATGGTCTTTAATAGGTTTCGGTAATACTGCTGGCGGAATTGGACTAGTTGTCGCACTGGCCGCTATTATTGGAACCTGCATGATGGGCAGTGGAGCAGCCGATCGAGTGGTGCGTTCCCTAATGAGCGTATTTGGCGAAAAGCGAGCCGGCATCGTGCTCTTGCTCAGTGGCTTTCTACTCTCGATACCGGTTTTTTTCGACACGGTCTTCTTTTTGCTCATTCCCTTGGCCCGAGCGTTAGCCCTGCGGACTGGAAAAAGTTATACTATGTATGTAATGGCGATGGCGGGTGCGGGTGCAATCACCCATTCCATGGTACCTCCCACTCCCGGACCGCTCATGATTGCGGACGGACTGAAACTGGATCTGGGGTATGCCATGATCGCCGGACTTGTGGCTAGCATCTTGCCTGCTTTGTTGGTCCTCAAGATGGCCTCATGGTTTGATGCCAAGTACCAGATCCCTATGCGTGACGTGGCAGGAACCTCCAAGGAGGAACTCCGCAAGATCGTCGATAAGAAGGACGATGAATTGCCTCCACTGTTCTTTTCCTCTCTTCCCATAGCCTTGCCCGTTGTCTTGATCTCGCTAGTTTCGGTTTTGAAACTGATGATGAAGACGGCTGATGCGGGAAGCTTTCTAAAGTCTGAAGGTTACCTTTCAATCTTTGAGTATTTGTCCTTCCTTGGGAACCCGAATGTGGCAATGTCTTGTGCTGCGGGGATCGCGATATGGCTTCTTGGCAAACAGTTGGTCCAAGAGCACCAAGGTCCCGGTAAAGATCTTTCAAAAAAACTAAGTTCGGCTTTGGAAGGTCCACTCGGTACGGCAGGTATCATCATCTTGATAACCGGAGCGGGTGGGGCATTTGGTGGCATGATCCGTCTCGCAGGGGTCGGCGACGTAATCGAGGGAATGGCTAAGGAATTCAACATTTCCTATGTCTTGCTTGCTTGGTTGGCCACGGCAGTGGTTCGTATTGCTCAAGGATCTGCAACGGTTTCAATGATAACCGGAGTTGGTCTGATGTCGGCCGTGATCGGCGATGGTTCGGGCTTGGATTACCATCCGGTCTATATCTTTCTGGCTATTGGATTTGGCTCCATAACACTTTCCTGGATGAACGATAGCGGTTTCTGGGTCGTTCAGCGGTTGAGTGGGTTCACCGAAAAAGAGACGTTGAAGACATGGTCGGTACTATTGACGGCTATTTCATTACTCGGCTTGGTCATTACCTTGTCGGGATCCTTCCTCCTGCCTTTAAGATAACTTTCTTACATTAATCCTTAATATCATAGACTATGAAGCGACGTGAATTCATTCAAAAAACGGGAGTCTCCGGCGCCGCCGGTACTTTTTGCGCATTACAGCTACAGGCCGCCGAGGAAGTTCCCAAACCAATGTTCCGTGGACGGATTTACAAATCCGTGAAGTATGGCGGTCGAGTGAATCTAGAGCGCCTTAAAAAGTTGAAGGAGTTGGGCTTTGATGGCGTGGAGGGTTCCGCCCCGGGAATGGATCTCGTCGGGTTGAAGAAGGCTTGTTCCGAGGTCGGACTTCCTATGCACGGGGTAGTCTACAATAAACACTGGAAGATGCGACTCTCTTCGCCCAATGAGGAGGTTCGCGATATTGGACGCAAGGGACTTGAGGATGCCATCCGTGAGTCCAAGGCTGTTGGCGGTTCTTCCGTTTTGCTAGTTCCGGGTGCGGTGAAGGGTAAGGGCGAGACGCATGACCATGTTTGGGAACGCTCCATTACCGAGATCCGCAAGGTCTTGCCGTTGGCGAGTCACTTGGGAATCCGCGTTCTCATCGAGACAGTTTGGAACGGTTTCTGTTACAAGCCGGAACAATTTCGCGACTATCTCGATGCAATCGATAACCCTTGGGTAGGAGCTTACTATGACATCGGCAATATGCAGAAGTTTGCCCCCAGTCATGAATGGATTCGTGTACTTGGATCAAGGATCGTTAAGTTGGACGTCAAGGACTGGGGAGTGAAGAATGGTTTTTGTCCGCTCGGAAAAGGTGACGTCGACTGGGAGCAAGTTCGGCGAGAACTAGACAAAATCGATTTTTCAGGCTGGGTTACTCGTGAGGGTAGTGACGGCGGTGATGACAAAACAGCGGCTTTGATGAACCGATTACTTGGCCTTTAATTCTCTTTGCGTCGCAATTTTGTTGCATTCATTTCTCTGGTTTCCTTTGATGTCAATCGAAACAGTTTAGGGGAGTTCCCGGCGTGGGACTGAGAGGCAGTTACGATCCGATTGCGACCCTTGGAACCTGATGCGATTCGTATCGCCGTAGGGAAAACAATCCTCCACCAGTGGACTAGGAGGCCAGTGATCCCAGCGGTGAATTGTTTTGTATCAATTACTTAGGATTACTTTATGATAAGAGAAGTCGAACCAGTCGAAGACAGTAATGAATCCAGTGGTTTATTCCCAGGATCCCGCCGGATTTACATTAGTGGCTCTCGTCAGGATATACTTGTTCCGATGAGAGAGGTTTCACTTTCGGACACGCATGGAACGGACGGTTCCGTTCAACCAAACGAACCTATTCGTATTTACGATACCTCCGGAGCTTGGGGTGATTCCGCCTTTCATAAGGATGTATCTGAGGGTTTGCCCAGTCCCAGGGAGTCTTGGGTGCTTGATCGAGAGGATGTGGAAGAGATCAAGGGTCGCGAAACGGTCCCCGTAGACGATGGTTATCTCTCGGGCGAACACGCCCGCAGGTCGGGGGAGCGGAATCCTGACGAATTGCCCGATTTCGACCGGAGTCAAAGAAAGGTTTTACGAGCGAAGTCAGGTTGCTGCGTGACACAGTTGCATTACGCCCGTCAAGGAATTGTTACGCCTGAGATGGAGTTCATCGCGATTCGCGAGAATATGAAACTTCAGAAGGTGGCGGAGGATTTGAAAACAACTCCCGATGCTCTAAGGAATACCCTCGAGCACCAGCACGATGGAGAATCTTTTGGTGCATCTATCCCGACCGAGATCACGCCGGAATTTGTTCGAGAAGAAGTTGCCCGTGGTCGTGCTATCATTCCCGCCAACATTAATCACGGGGAGTTGGAACCGATGATCATCGGCCGCAACTTCCTCGTGAAAATTAATGCCAATATCGGTAATTCCGCAGTGGCGTCATCAGTGGAGGAAGAAGTTGAGAAAATGCGTTGGGCGACCAAATGGGGCGCGGATACCTTGATGGACCTTTCCACGGGCAAGAACATCCACCGTACCAGAGAATGGATTTTGAGGAATTGTCCGGTTCCCGTGGGTACCGTTCCGATTTATCAAGCACTCGAAAAAGTCGGAGGTAAACCCGAGGAACTGACTTGGGAAGTATTTAGAGACACCTTGATCGAACAGGCGGAGCAAGGAGTTGACTATTTTACCATCCACGCAGGAGTGTTGCTTCGTTACGTGCCTTTAACTCGACACCGAATGACTGGTATTGTGAGTAGAGGTGGGTCCATTATGGCCAAATGGTGCCTGTCTCATCATAAGGAGAATTTCCTCTACTCTCATTGGGACGACATTTGCGAAATAATGGCGGCCTACGACGTCTCCTTTTCCATCGGAGATGGTTTGCGACCAGGTTCTATTGCGGATGCCAATGACGAGGCTCAGTTCGCCGAATTAAAGACTCAGGGGGAACTCACTGAAAGAGCTTGGGCTTTCGGAGTACAAGTCATGAATGAAGGTCCGGGGCATGTCCCGATGCACATGATCAAAGAGAATATGGACAAGCAATTGGACTGGTGTCACGAGGCTCCGTTTTACACCTTAGGTCCGCTAACTACCGATGTTGCCCCTGGGTACGATCACCTGACTAGTGGTATTGGTGCCGCTATGATAGGTTGGTATGGTTGCGCCATGCTCTGTTACGTTACTCCCAAAGAGCACTTGGGCTTGCCTGATAGAGAAGATGTTCGTGAGGGAGTCATAACCTATAAGATTGCGGCCCATGCCGCCGATTTGGCCAAAGGTCATGCCGCCGCGCAATATAGGGATAATGCATTGTCAAAGGCTCGGTTTGAATTCCGCTGGGAAGACCAGTTCAATCTTTCCCTCGATCCCGAAAAAGCTCGCGAGTTCCACGATCAAACTCTGCCTCACGAAAATGCGAAAACTTCTCATTTTTGCTCTATGTGCGGTCCGAACTTCTGCTCAATGCGAATCACCGAGGATGTACGTCGTTATGCCGACGAACAAGGTCTCGATACCGAAGATGCCTTGACTAAAGGTATGCAGGAGAAGGCTGATGAGTTTCGTGCTCTTGGAGGAGAAGTCTACTTGGAGGAACAGAAGGAGTGAATATTTCTCTAAATGATGAGACTCGGGAAGTTTCAGACGGTTGCAACCTTGATGAAGCTCTCAATACGCTAGGTTTTTCGTCGACTAATGGATGTGCCGTTGCCTTGAACGAAGAAGTGATTCCCAGAGAAAATTGGGTGAGTCGCAAACTGGTCAATGGCGATCGTATATTGATCGTCCAAGCTACTCAAGGAGGGTGACTTTTCGATGGAAGTGATTCTTATTTCTTCGCCGAGTAAGAAAAAAAACGAGGTTTCTACGATCCGAAGAATCTTCGAAATGGGCCTGTCTCGATTCCATGTACGTAAACCTGATTGGTCCTTGGACGAACTTCGGAAGTTTCTTAATGAATTTCCTGACGAGTGCATTGAAAGAACGGTGATTCACAGAAGACCCGAATTGTTGGCCGAATATCCATTTGCGGGGTATCATTTGTCTTCGAAAGAGCAATATTTGGGAAAAGAGGTTGATGGTACAATTAGTCGGTCATTCCATCACCTTGATGAGTTGATTACTTCCAAGGAAAAACTTGATTATGCCTTTCTGGGACCCATTTTCGATTCCGTTTCGAAGCAGGGTTATAATTCGGCATTTCCCGCTTCAGAACTTCGTTCGTTTTTTGTCGATCGACGAAAATTGCGTGTTGAACTTCCCAGAATTGTAGCCTTGGGAGGCCTCGTGCCCGAGAAAGTAAGAGTCGCCCTTTCTTTGGGTTTTGATGGGGTTGCTGCTCTCGGTGGAGTATGGGGTAGTCGCTATCCGCAAAAGGCATTTATGCGATACCGAACAGCTATTCCATCGCGCAGTGGTCCGGAAAACAGTTCTTGGCTCGAGGAAATCGCTTCGAACGGAAAAAATGACTCTTCGAGACCATGATCTTTCCTCGATTTCAATGTCTGACGACTGATTTATCAGATGTTTCCCATGCCGAGCAGACTCGAGCCTTTTGCGAAGCCGGTGCTCGCTGGGTACAGATTCGTTCGAAAACCCTCTCTTTCTCGGAATATCTTATTGCTGCCCAGACCTCCGCTCGTGTTTGCCAAGAGTTTGGGGCACTTTTCATCGTGAACGATTCGCCCGAAATCGCTTTGCGTGTCGAAGCCGATGGGGTTCACCTCGGCAGTAATGACCTCTCGCGCAAATTGGCTCGTGAGATACTTGGGCCAAAAGTTTTGATTGGCGGTACAGTAAACTCAATGGCGGATGCCGAGGTTTTAGTTGCCGATGGCGTTTGCGATTATGCCGGAGTCGGACCTTTCCGTTACACGGGGACGAAGCAAAATCTCGCCCCTGTCTTGGATTCGGAAGAATTACGATCCATAATCCTTGCACTAGGAACGATTCGTTCTTTCGTGATTGGCGGTTTAGAGCCAGACGATGTCGACAATGTTTTGTCTTTTGGTGCCCATGGCATGGCAGCCTGCAACGCTTTATTTGAGGATGGGAACCCTTCCGCTTGCAATATTGGTCGGTTTGTCGATGCCGTCAGCTCATCTTCCATCTTGGCCGCCTAAGGAGTGAGTTATGGATGACGTACTTTTAATCTCTGGCGAAAGATTTAATTCACGTCTTTTTGTGGGGACTGGTAAATATTCCTCAAGCGAAGTCATGCGGGATTCATTGGAAGCTTCGCGATCGGAAATGGTTACCGTTGCACTCAAAAGAACCAATCCTTCCGCAAATGAGGACTCTATTCTGGACTACATTGATTCCTCTCGCTTTCGTCTTCTTCCTAATACTTCTGGAGTGCGGGATGCCAAGGAGGCTGTGTTTGCGGCAAAAATGGCTAGGGAGGCTCTAGATACTAATTGGTTGAAATTAGAAATTCACCCGGACCCCAAATACCTTATGCCGGATCCCATCGAGACATTGCGCGCGACCGAGCAATTGGTTCGGGAGGGCTTTGTTGTATTGCCGTACTGCCACGCCGATCCCGTACTTTGCAAGCGTCTCGAGGAAGCAGGCGCAGCCGCAGTCATGCCACTCGGTTCTCCCATAGGCAGCAATCTAGGGCTGGAATCACGAGAGTTTCTCCGCATCATAATCGAGCAGAGTTCGGTGCCCGTCGTGGTTGATGCTGGTATTGGTGCACCTTCGCATGCCGCTGAGGCAATGGAAATGGGTGCAGATGCCGTATTGGTGAACACTGCCATGGCCGTAGCCGAAGATCCCATAGTTATGGGAGCTGCGTTTGCCCAAGCAGTCGAAGCCGGTCGTTCTGCTAGACTGGCCGGATTGGGAGCGGCTTTGCGTCAAGCAGAAGGGACTTCTCCCTTAACCGGCTTTCTTTCTGCGAAAGGGTAGGGAATCTTCGATCTGCTAATGAAATCCTCGTTTAAGGATCTGTTCGAGCAAACCTCTTGGGAGGATACTTCTGTTGCGATAAGCTCGGTAACACCTTCCATGGTTGAACGAGCTTTAGACCGAAAGGGCACCGGTGGATTGGAGGATTTCAGGGCTCTCGTTTCTTCGGCAGCGGTCGATTACTTGGAACCGATGGCTCGCCTTAGCCATGAACTGACTAGGCAACGGTTTGGTGACGGAGTGCGGCTTTTCGCTCCCATGTACCTCTCCAATGAATGCCAAAATATTTGCGATTACTGTGGTTTCAGCCTCACTAACGCCGTTCCTCGAAAGACTTTGTCTACGAGTGAGATCATCGCCGAGGCTTCCGTTCTTAGCAAACAAGGTTTCGAGCATGTGCTGCTTGTTACGGGTGAAGCTCCAAGAAAGGTAAATCTTCAATACTTTCTTGATGCTCTGGGTGCTCTTCGCCCCCATTTTGCAAACTTGTCGATGGAGGTTCAACCTCTCGAGCAACACGAATACGAGACACTCGCTTCCGAGGGGTTGCATTCTGTTTTGGTTTATCAGGAAACTTATCATCCAGAAAGCTATCAAAGCCACCATCCCAAGGGCAAGAAAAGCAATATGATGTGGCGTTTGGAAACTCCTGACCGTTTGGGTGCTGCAGGTGTAAAGAAGATTGGTATTGGTTGTCTTTACGGTCTCACTGAGGATTGGCGGACTGATGCCTTTTTTGCCGCTCTTCATATCGACTATCTCGAACGCACGTATTGGCGCTCCAGTTATTCCATGTCCTTCCCCCGGATGCGTCCTCACGAAGGAGATCTTCCTCCTGATGTGAACATTTCGGATCGTGACATAGTTCAACTGCTCTGTGCTTACCGTATTTTTAATCATGAGTTGGAACTTACGCTCTCGACCCGAGAGAGTCCTATGTTTCGTGACCATGCCTTCAAGTTGGGAGTCACTACGATGAGCGCCGGATCTCGTACCGAGCCAGGCGGTTATGCGAGCAAGGACGCACATGAGACTCTCGAACAATTTTCAATCTCCGATGATCGCTCTCCTGCAGAGGT
>CAZXKR010000021.1:0-12216 GCA_964641305.1 uncultured Puniceicoccaceae bacterium
ATGCTCACACCCCGGATGCTCTTCGTAATGCGCTTGGGATGTTGCGCGAATTTACCCAAGGGAAACTACATCTCGTTTTTGGCTGCGGAGGTGATCGAGATAGAGGCAAGAGAATGGAAATGACTCGAGTGGCTTCTGCAGGAGCGGACGAATCCTGGGCTACTTCCGACAATCCTCGGACTGAACCGCAGGATGACATTTTTCGCGATATGAGAAAAGGTCTGCCCAAGCGATCTAAAGTAAATTTTGTGGATGATCGCCGTAGAGCGATTAGCTTGGCTCTGGATGCTTCGGATAAAGATGACTGCCTTCTCATTGCAGGTAAGGGACATGAAGCTTTTCAAGAGGTTCAGTACACCTCGATCCCATTCGACGACCGTCTTGTTGCCGATGAACTTTTGAATGCAAAATCGTTAGGATTGTAATGCCGTTTTTTGACCCCGAATCACTGGCCGAATGGTCAGGGGGAGAGTGGAGTCGCTCTCCCCGAAACTTGGTTTCAGGATTCGCTCATGATTCTAGAAGAATGGAAAAGGGTGAGATGTTTGTGGCCGTCAAGGCGGAACGTGACGGGCACGATTTCATCAGAGATGCAGCTAATTTAGGGGCATCATCCGCTATGGTGGATCATTTTGTAGCAGAGTCCGATCTACCCCAACTCAAGACGACCGACGTGGGCGAGGCATTTCTCCGAATAGCTCACATGCATCGCAGCAATTTCGAAGGAAAAATTGTCGGTGTGACCGGGAGTTGCGGCAAGACCTCGACAAAAGATGCTCTCCAACTTTTACTTGGACCAGATACTTGCCTAGCGACTGACGGTAATTTCAACAATTTGTTGGGGGTTCCACTGACTTTGCTCCGACTTGAACATTCTCTTCATCGCCAGGCCGTGGTCGAGGCCGGAATCAATCAAATCGGGGAGATGGCTAAATTGGCCAAGACAATTGCTCCCGATATTACTCTAGTAACCATGGTGGCGTCGGCTCATCTGGAGGGATTGGGAAGCGAGACGAAGGTGGCTCAAGAGAAAGCTAGGTTAATTCAAGATTCCGGAACCGTAAAGACTGCAATTTTTCCGGAACATTGCTTACGGTTCAATGCATTTCGAGAGGTCCGAGAGGGCGAGGCGGAAAGCCTTGTCCTCAAGTATGGAGACCCCACTGAGGAACCTCCCAAGGGATTCCTCTTTTTCGATACGAAGACTGAAACAAACAGGGTTGGGGATGCCGCGTCGCTTAGGCTAAGGCGACGTGGCTACCCACCCCTATCATTCCCTCTGCCGTTGGTGTCGGAAGGAATGGCAAGTAACTGTGCTCTAGCGGTGGCGGCAGCGCTGGAGTTGGGCGTTTCGGAAGATGAGATATTTGAACGCCTGCCCCAATATAAACCCTCGGCCCTAAGGGGCAAATGGCTACAGGGCCGAGGGAATTTTTACTATGTGGATTGTTACAACGCCAACCCGGCGTCCATGCTGGATGCCATCCGCTTCTTTCAACGCCAAGCCGGAGATCTTCCAAAACTCTTGACCTTGGGCGGAATGGAGGAGCTAGGTGATGAAGGTCCCCGACTACACCAAGAAACAGGCTCTAGAATTAATATGGGTCCATCCGACAAGGTTCTCCTCGTCGGTGAAAAAGCTCAATGGATGAAGGCTGGGATTCTTCAGTCCGGAATCGAAAGAGAATCGATAGAATCGGTTGCTGACGTACTGGAGGCCGAATCACTGGTGAGCGAGTTCGAGGGAGCCGTTTTACTAAAGGGGAGCCGGACAAACGCTTTGGAAACGCTCGTGCCCGATTGGGCCACGGAAGAGGGGAAGATGGAATATGCCGGATGCTGACTTATCTTCAAAATCTGGAGGAACTTTTTGGTCCTTTGCGCTTGTTTCAATTCATTTCCGTTCGTGCCATGATGGCGGGATTGACCTCGCTTTTCCTTGGGTTTTATCTTGGACCGCGCTTGTTTGCCCTCCTACGCTCACTGGATGCGCGGCAAGCCTTCCGAAGCGAGGAGGAAGTGGGAGAACTGGCGGACTTGCACAAGGAGAAGGCGAGTACTCCTACGATGGGAGGTCTACTCATCTTCGTGTCGGTGGTATTGTCTTCTTTGCTTTGGGCCGACCCGAACGTTTACGTGGTTACGGCGTTGGTGGTTTATGCTTTGCTCACGGTAGTAGGGTTTTCAGACGATTATTTAAAAGTCGCGAAGAGAAACAGCAAGGGGTTGCCGGGGAAAATGAAACTTCTCGGCCAACTCATCGCCGTGGCCGTAGCCTTGTATCTTTTGATTGGACCTGTCGGCGAAATGCTTACTGGCATCAAGGGCAATGCCTCGGGAAGCGCTCTGAAAATGTCGGAACTGTGGGTTCCATTCTACAAGCAAGTCTTGTGGCAGACGATGCCTTTGACAGCCATTTTCGTATTGTTCTTTTTTACACTTTGTGGCTCGAGCAACGCCATAAACCTAACCGACGGTCTCGATGGACTGGCAATAGGCTGTACCGTAACGGTGGCTTTGGCGTACGGACTCATGGCTTATGCCTCGGGAAACTCGATTATCGCCGACTACCTTCTCATCAGCATGGTTCCCGGAACGGGAGAACTGACCATAATCTGCGCCGCATTACTTGGCGGTTGCCTAGCCTTCCTTTGGTACAACGCACCTCCGGCGGAAGTGTTCATGGGGGATACGGGGTCTCTGGCCATCGGGGGGCTTGTGGGAATAATAGCGTTGATGATTCATCAACCCTTCACCTTGGTCATCGTGGGCGGAATCTTCGTTATCGAGGCGGGGTCGGTCATACTGCAAGTGGCTTCTTTCAAGTTGACGGGCAACCGCATCTTTCGAATGGCTCCCATTCACCACCATTTCGAGCTGAAAGGCTGGAAGGAAACGAAGGTGGTAATCCGTTTCTGGATTCTTTCACTACTCTTCGCCATTGTGGGCTTGGCGACATTGAAACTACGGTAGGATGGGCGCTGTGAGTAAATTATCTTTGGATTGGCATGAGTTGCGGCGTAAACCCGTCGCAATTCTTGGCGCGGGTGTGAGCGGTAAAGGAGTGGAAAAACTTCTACGCTCATTGGATTGGGAATACGCGACCTTCGACCAGCAAAGCCGAGCCTTCGGGTGGACGGAGGCAAAGGCTTGCTCGGTCGCGGTTGTGAGCCCGGGGTTCGCCCCGGATCACTCTTGGATCGAAATAGCGAAAAAAGCGGGCATGAAGGTACTGGGGGAAGCTGATTTCGCCTCGGCTTTTTGGCCGGGTAAAATTGTGGCGGTGACGGGCACGAACGGCAAGACCACCTTGGTTCGCTTTCTGGCGAAATTATTCAATGAAACGAACCGGTCCGCCGTGGCCACGGGAAACGTAGGGTACTCGTTTTCGGACTTGGTTGCCGAAAAGCGGGACAGTTCGATTACGGCTATGCTCGAACTAAGTTCTTTTCAGACAGAGAATCTTAGGCTTTTACGGCCAGATGCGGTAATCTGGACAAACGTCGACGAGGATCATCTCGATCGTCATGGCGACATGCCGTCTTATATCCGGGCAAAAGGTCAATTGGTCGACAGACTGGAGAGTGGTCCGTTTCTAGCTGGTGTTTCCGTACTTGAGTCTGTTCGCGAAATGGGAGTGACTTTGTCTTGCCAACCAAAAACAATTTCAAGGGAAGATGCGAATCGGGTCTCCGTTCCCGATAGTTCTCCATTCGCTACTTTTCCTCAGAGAGAAAATCTTGCTCTCGCGTTGGCTTTTGCAGATTCGCAGGGAATAAGCGATGAGTCCGTGATTAAAGTGTTGGACGAATTTGTTGGCGAACCGCATCGGTTGGAGAAAGTCGCAACCGTGGGCAACGCGACCTTTTGGAACGATTCTAAGGCCACGAATTTTTCTGCCGCATTGGCGGCGTGCCGGCATTTCGCGGGTAAAGCTTTCTGGATAGGTGGCGGACAATCCAAGGGTGCCGATGCGGAAGTATTTGCACACCGTCTTCACAAGCTTGTCGCCAGAGCTTATCTCATTGGCGAAACGGGACCTTCACTCGGCAAGCGGCTTTGGATTGCCTTCCAATGTTTTCGGGGAACTGGCCCAAGCCGTTAAAGCGGCTTTTGAAGACGTGCGCGAAGCCACTGACATTCTTTTCAGTCCGGGATTTGCCAGTTTTGACAATTATTCGGATTACTCGGAACGCGGAAAATCTTTCGTTCGATATGTTTTTCAATTGAATGATCAGGCGCGTAAGCGTACTCAAGTTGCGCAGGCTTAAGAGATTATAAATAGGAGAACCGTACCATGAAACTAACTAAAATATTCGGAATTGTATTGTCTTTGCACGTGGGAGTAATCCTCCTGGTGATGTTCCAACCCAGTTGCAACACCCTCAAAAAGGGCAAGGGAGACCAAAACGGAACTACGGAAGCTTCTCCTCCGGAAAACGGAGTGGATCCTGCCTTCAACGCAGGTACGGGAACTGAGGATCCGCCAAGTGAGTCGGTGACCGGGACACCTCCGGATGGACGGTTTTCTCCTACTCGACCCGGTCCGGGCGAATTGATTGTTCCCGGCGGGACGGAAGGAATCGTTAATCCCGGGACAGGGGATACTGACACCTCCACCGGGGTTGGTCTTCGTCCCGAAGGTGTGGGTGTATACAAAATTGTCAAAGGAGACACACTCTGGGGAATTGCCCGCAAGAACAACGTCTCCTTGAATGCTCTTCTCGGGGCAAACCCGGGACTGAACAAAAACGCCTCACTGAGTATCGGACAGGAAGTTCTAGTCCCTGGCGCTGGAACTCCTGTTACCGAAGTCCCAGGTTCACCATCCGGGCCGGATCCCACGGTTGTTTCTCCTGGGTCCACTTCCTATGTCGTTAAGAAAGGCGATAATCTCACTCGAATTGCTTCTATCCACGGTGTAACCATTCAGGCTGTTCGGAGTGCTAACGGACTGTCCGGAGACACTCTCCAGATCGGTCAAACTCTGGTGATACCTGGTGGTGGATCAACTCCAAGTGCACCTACTCCGGTTCCTGTCCCAGTCCCTTCATTAGGAGGGAATAATCACACGGTTCGTTCCGGAGACAACCTTTCTCGTCTCGCCGTGACCTATGGCACGACAGTGGCAAAACTTATGGAACTTAACGGACTGACGAACGCCAACAGTATTCGAGTCGGTCAGGTTCTCACTGTGTCTGGGGCAACTCCTTCACCTATTCCCTTAGTTCCTGCTCCAGTTGATCCCGTTCCTCCCTCTGTTGACCCTTCTCCGGTTACTCCCGATCCCAATCTGGAAGATTTCTTCAAGAACGATAAACCGCCCGTTGTGGATGCTCCCGAGGAATGAGTTCCTTGCGCGAATAAGGCACAAGTCGAAATTGGGTGGCGGGAAAATATGATTGTTGGGCAAGCTACGGCAACACGTTCACCTATGAGCGGTGGCCCCTTCATTCCTCTCTTCGTTATAACCATAGCTTTGACCCTTACCACTTTGGGGTTGGTTATGCTATTCAGTGCAGGCGCCGCAACCAAGAGCGGTCCGCACGCCTTGGTCTCCAAGCAAGCAATTTGGTTGGGGCTCTCGATCGTGGCAGGGGGTGTCTCGGCCTTCGTCAATCTGGAATGGCTTCGCAAGCGGGCTTGGTTGCTCTACGGTATCTGTGCTCTGGCATTGGTACTGGTTTTAGTTCCGGGATTCGGGGTCAAGGTGAATGGAGCTCAGCGCTGGCTCGGTCTCGGTCCTTTGCGACTGCAACCTTCGGAGTTCGCCAAGATCGGTCTTGTTTTGATCCTTGCCGTTTACCTTTCGGCGAATCAGAGGGAGATCAAATCTCTCTGCCGAGGTTTTGTTTACCCCTCTCTCATCCTCGGTCTCGTTCTTGGACTGATTATGTTGCAACCCGATTTCGGTACGACTTTTCTTTGCGGGGCGGTCGGGGCCACCATGATGTTTCTAGCAGGGGTCAGTTTACGATGGCTTCTTCCAATCGCGGGTTTGGCCGTATCCGGCTTCGCTCTGCTGGTTTATTTAGATCCCGTTCGAATTCGAAGAGTCACTTCATTTCTCGACGTAGAGGCCAATGCCAACGACAGCGCCTACCAACTGTGGCAAGGTATGCTCGCCTTCGGTGTCGGAGGGGTCGATGGAGTTGGTCTCGGCAAGGGAAGGCAACAGATGCATTTCCTGCCCGAGGCTCATACCGACTTCATCTTTTCCGTAATCGGCGAGGAACTTGGCCTGATTTTCTCCCTCGGAATCGTAGCATGCTTCCTCGCCTTGTTCGTTCTGGTTGCCTGGCGATTGAGGGAGGCTCCCAACCTATATCTTTTTCTAATTGGTTCAGGAGCTATTTTGGCCATCGCTCTACAGGCGGTCATCAATGTTGGCGTCGTTACCGGTTCCATGCCCACAAAAGGTATGTCGTTACCCTTTATCAGCTATGGAGGTTCCAACTTGATGGTTACTTTCGTGCTGATCGGTTTGATCCTGAACGTATTTCGCAATTGGGGAGGTCCGGTCCTCCCACGGTCGAGGGAATTGTAGCGAGTAACGAAATCATTTTACCATCATGAGAAACGTCGTAATAGCATGCGGGGGAACCGGAGGTCACCTGACTCCAGGTATCGCTCTTGCCCAAAGCTTGGAAGAGAAAGGCTATCCTTGCTGGATGTTTATCAGCAACAAAATGGTCGATTCACGTCTGTCGGAGAATTACCCAGAGCTCACTTTTGAACGTATGCCCGGCGCTCCTTTTCTTAAAACCCCACTCGGATTAGGCCGGTTCGCCAAGGGGTTGGTATCTTCCTATTTTCATTCGCTTAGATTTTATCGTAACGTTGGAGCAGACGCTTTGTTTGGTTTTGGCGGATTTACCTCAGTCGGACCGGTGTTGGCCGCGCGTAGTCGTGGCATGCCGGTGTTTTTGCATGAAGCCAATCGAGCGGTCGGACGGGCTGTGCGTTTACTCCGCAAAAAGGCGAGTAGGTTGTATCTTCCCGAAGGGATTAAGATGGACGGTGTTTCTTCCAAGGTGATTCGAAACTTGGGTTATCCGCTCCGCCGGGAATTTCGCCGAATCCCGCGTGAACGAGCTCGCAGAAGCTTGGGTGTAAGTTCCACGGAACGACTGCTCGTGGTTTTGGGTGGTAGCCAAGGCGCAACTTCTCTAAACCAATGGGTAAAAGACCATTTGGAGGCATTCGCCTCGGATGGGGTCAGTGTTTATTGTCTTACCGGAATGGGAAATGAAAGTTCGGGCGTTGTCGAGATGACGGGGCCGGACGGTTCTTCCGTTCCTATGCGGTTCGTGCCTTTCAGCGACGAGATGAGCACCGTACTTTCCGCCGCTGACTTAGTGATTTCTCGAGCAGGAGCAGGTTCTATTTCCGAGATCATCCGGTGTCGGGTTCCTTCGATTTTGGTTCCTTACCCTTTTGCCGCTGATGACCACCAAGCGCTTAACGCCTCCTTTATCGAGCAGAAGGGCGCTGCCATCGTATGTCCGCAGGATCAGATCGAGGAATTGCTCTTTGAGGAAGCTCGCGAAGTAATGTTCAACGAGGAATTTCGAGCAGTTTTACGTCGCAACCTAGTGGCGACCGATCCCGGAGACGTGGTGTCGGAAATCGTTTTCGACGTTACCAATGTTCTAAAAGAAAGCGGGAGTCGCGACGTTATCGCAGGCGCCTTGCCATTTGCCGGATGAATCTTCCTCGCAAATGTTTTCTCATCGGGGCCGGTGGCATGGGTATGGCACCATTGGCCATATACTTGCATGGAGCAGGTGCCGAAGTGGAAGCTTTTGACGACTCTTTTAGGGAGCCTGTCCGCAGTTTGTTGGAAAGATCGGGAGTGCGTATTCGTTCGGAACCTGTTCCCAGTTTTCTCCCCGACGTAGTGGTTCGCTCTTCCGCCATTGCCGAGGATTTGCCAGCTCTGGATGAATGGAAGGAACAAGGCATTCCTGTTTTGAGGAGGGGAGATTTTCTGGCCGACCTGACTGCCGAACACAAGGTTTTGGCAGTGGTCGGAAGTCACGGTAAAACCACCACTGCGGCGATGCTCGCTTGGCTTTTGCGTAAGGCAGATTTTCCATGCGGGTATCTTGTCGGAGGATTGTTCCGTGATTCGTCGATCCCTCCCGGGGCGCACTCGGATTCGCCTTGGGTTGTCATCGAGGTCGACGAGAGCGATGGTACGATTGATGGATTTAGCCCAACTGCCACCCTCTGCTTGAACTGCGATTGGGATCACACCACTCAATATTCTTCACAACGGGGATTTCGTGATACGCTCGGTGGACTTTTTTCTCGCACCAAGAACGCGATCATTATCCCCGAGGAGAATGATCTCGAGGACTTGGCTCAGTCTTCGGCTTCATGCTCAACCATCACCTATGAAAATTCTTCGGACCCTGGATCCTACAATGCTAGCAATGCCGCCGCTGCCTTGGCTGCCTTCGGTTATCTCGGTCTTGACCCTGCCTTGGCGGACTTGGCTGATTTTCCCGGTCTAGCCCGACGCCAAGCTGTTCTTTTCAAATCCTCCAACCGTCTTGTCTTGGAGGATTACGCCCACCATCCCACCGAAATTCGAGCTGTTTTAGCGGAATCCGCAAATCACTTTCCCGACCGTCGCCTAAAAGTCGTCTTTCAGCCGCACCGCTATTCGCGGACACGCGACTTGGCGGCTCAGTTCGCTGAGGAATTATCCGTAGCCGACGATTTGTTTCTTTTGCCTACCTATGGTGCTTTCGAGACTCCTGACGTCGACGGATCGGTAGAGAAAATGATGGGATACTTGCCCCCTCGTTTACGCAAGGCGACGCGGGTATTCTCCAATTTTTACGATTTGCGTAAGTCAATTGGGGACGTATCTCCAGAAGGTGATCAAGTTTTGTTTCTGGGTGCTGGCGATCTGGATCGACATGCTCATGCCTTTGCTTCGTGGCAACGATCAAAGGGCGATGCTTGGCTCGCATGGTCCGACTATCTTAACCCTCGCTTGTCGAAGGACTGCATCCTTCGCATGGACGAACCGTTGGCCGACAAGACTACTTTGCGGGTCGGTGGTTCCGCCACCGCATATGCGGAACCTTCCTGTTCGGAGGATTTGCGCGAATTGGTGGATGCCTGCTCCCTTTTTGATTTCCCTTTTTTCGTAATGGGCCGCGGTTCCAACTTAATCGTGCCCGACGATGGTTTTGCCGGGTTGGTTCTTCGTCTCGTGGGGCCTCCGTGGAGAGACGTTCGTCTAGTCGGCAACGATACTTTTGTTGTCGAAGCCGGGACCAAATTGAAAGAAGTTTGTCGCTTGGCTTGTGAACACGGGTTGGCAGGTTTTGAGTTTCTGGAAGGCATTCCCGGAACCTTGGGCGGAGCTTTGCGAATGAATGCAGGGGCCATGGGCGGGGAGACCTGCGACCTAGTCGAATCGGTGACTTTCCTTATGCCGAACGGCCGTGTCCGCGAGATTGCAGGCGAAAAGCTAACCGTCGGATATCGTATTTGCGCCGAGGCCGAGGAGGGCATCGTGTTACGGGCTCGCCTACGGGCTACCGGTTTGTCGAGCAAGACCGAGGTTCGTCAACGCATCGACGAATTCTCCAAGAAACGTTGGGCATCGCAACCTCGTGAATCCAGTGCCGGATGCATCTTTCGCAACCCGACCGACGATTCCGCCGGACGGCTCATTGACCATCACGGTCTCAAGGGAGAATCTCTGGGAGCTGCATCGATTTCGAACGTCCACGCGAATTTTATCGTCAATCAAGGTGGCGCTACTGCGGATGAGGTCATTAGCCTGATTCGGCGGGTGCGCGGAAAAGTTAAGGATTCCACCGGTGTGGAATTGCAACCGGAAGTAACCCTTCTGGGAAAAAGCTGGAAGGAAGCATTGAATTGATTGAACACTGAAAACCAAGGGCTGTGGTGGCCTCAACGAGTTGGCGGGTACTCATAATATGACAGAAGATAATTTACCATCGATTACGGTTCTCTCAGGTGGAGTGGGGGAAGAACGAGAGGTCTCACTTGAGACAGGACAAGCGATATCATCCGCCTTGCGGGATCGCTATGGCGTGACTCTCGTGGACTTGGCGCAAAATTCTCTTCCACCCGACTTGAACGGTTCGAATACGATCGTGTTTCCCGCCATTCACGGAACTTTTGGAGAAGACGGAACCCTGCAGAAACTGTTGGATGAGCGCGGAGTCGAGTACGCCGGAAGCTGTTCTTCTTCGAGCAAGCTATGCATGGAAAAACACTTGGCGAAAAATCGAGTGTGGGAAGCCGGCGTTCGAGTTGCCCCGGGGAGATTCTTTCGTGACCTGAGCGAAGTGTCCGCAAGCGACTTGGTCGCTACTCTCGGTAACGATTTGATCGTCAAGCCAACCGACCAAGGCAGTAGCGTTCGTCTGAAAGTCGTAAGAAACGAACAAGAATTGGAAGCTTTGCTTCCTGAATTGCCCAAGGGTAACTGGTTGATTGAAAAACGTATCCGTGGTCGAGAGTTGACTGTTGGAGTATTGCATGGCACCCCACTCGGCGTGGTGGAGGTCATTCCGCTCGGAGGTGTCTACGACTACGAACGAAAATACCAGTCGGGACAGACCGAATACCGCTATCCTGCCGTTTTGCCTTGTGAGGTTGAGGAAGAGGTGAAAGCCGCGGCCCGCACGGCCTTCGAAGTTTGCGGATGTCGTGATTTCGCCCGGGTTGATTTTATCGTCTGTGAAGACGGGCATTCACATTTTCTGGAGGTCAACACCCTTCCGGGACTTACCGAAACCAGTCTGCTTCCCAAAAGCGCATCCTGCGCAGGTTACGATTTCGGCCACTTGGCACAAGAGTTGATCGAGCCGGCAATCGATCGCTTCGCTCAACGCAAGGCCTCCTGATAAAACGATCCTTAAGAAGAAGCTCATAATGGGAATAACACGGAAAAAGAACACCAAGTCCAATTCCGATCGAAGTTGGCGCAACCTTGTTTCCGATAAACGGAGGCGCCCTATGTCTTCCGTTGCTTGGAGGCGTTCTCTTCTTGGTGTCGGAAAAGTTTTTTTGCTCATCGCTCTTATTGGTGGCGCCGGATACGGAATCTGGCTCGCTCGCGAACACTTTCAGCGTAACCCCGGCCCTGTAGACCTCACGGGCCCGGCTCTGCCTGTCGATTCCGTGAAATACTCCACTGATGGTGTGTTGAGCCTCAACTCGATCAAGCGTATGCTCCGAATCCCCGAGAATGCCACTCTCATGGACTTGGAACTCAAGGACCTTCGGAAGAAATTGGAGAAGGAACCGCAAATCGCCTCCGCTCGAGTGCGCCGCCGTTTTCCTTCCACTCTTCAAGTTGAAATCTCCGAACACAAGCCTCTCTATCGTCTCTTCATTCGACCCAAGAAAGGCATGCCGGAAATGTGGCTCGTTTCGGGAGCGGGTGTAATTTACAAAGGCAAAGATTTCCGCAACGCCACTTTGCGCGCCTTGCCTTATCTTAATCCTCATTCCGGCTTGTTGAAGAAAGACGAAGATAACGGTTACCAACCCATTTCCGTTTTAAAGAAGGTTTCGCCCCTTCTTGAAATTGCCCGGAGCGATTTCCCCGAACTATTTCGAGAATGGAAGGTAGTATCTTTTTTGCGACCTGACGCCGATGAATCGGATCCCGGCGCCTATGTCATGATAGAATCCAGAAGGGTCAAGGAGATCCGTTTCGCGCCTCGTGATTATCCGGCTCAGCTTCGTCGTCTCAAATATCTACTTCTGGAACCCGGCTTTAAAAACAATAAGAGCATTGATTCCATCGACCTGTCGCACGGACGGTCGGTTTTCGCTCGTTTATGAACCTCTGAAATTTGTCCCAAGCCAATCAATCTAACTAAATTCGCCCATGAGCAAGATTCTCGGAGCCGTAGAAATTGGAACCCATAAGGCCAAGGCGATGGTTGGCGTACTTTCTCCTACCGGCGATCTCAAGGTCGTCGCTGCTGCAAGCGTCAAGAACGAGGGCGTGCGTAAAGGCGAAATCGTAGATTACCGCAAGACTGCCTCTGCCGTCCATGCGGCGATCGAGGAAGCTGAGAAAGCCGCAGAAGCCAAAATCGACGAGGTTTACCTTGCCCAAACCGGCTCTCACTTGAGGGGGACTCAACTTCGAGGTAGCTCTTCCACCGCCGCTTCCGACAATCGGGTGGAATATTCCGATATCGAGCG
>CAZXKR010000022.1:0-11712 GCA_964641305.1 uncultured Puniceicoccaceae bacterium
CCATAACTGGAAAGCCACGACTCCTGTCTTAAAGCAGGCCCTTGAAAGTTCCGGTCGTTTTTCGGTTACTGTATCCACTAGTCCTGCGAGAAATGGACCTAAGGATGATTGGGCTCAGTGGAATCCTGAATTTGGCTCTTTTGACGTTACTCTCAGCAATTACAATGGTCAAACTTGGCCTGAGTCCGTTCAGAAGGGCTTGGAGGATTACGTTAAAGGTGGTGGAGCTTTCGTCGTTGTTCATGCCGCAAACAATTCTTTTTCAGGGTGGTTGGAGTACAACCGCATGATTGGTTTGGGTGGTTGGGGAGGGCGTACGGAAAAGAACGGTCCATACCTATATTTTGATGATTCTAACAAGCTTGTACGCGACCCTCGTCCTGGGCGTGGAGGCAGTCATGGACCGCAGCACGAGTTTACGGTAAAGCTCCGCCAAAAGGATCACCCCATCGTGAAGGGTATGCCCTCAGAGTGGAAGCATGCAAAGGATGAGCTATACGACTCACTACGAGGACCTGCGGACAACGTCGAGGTCATCGCTACGGCTTACAGCTCAAAAAGTAAAAGACACGAGCCTATGATCATGACAATAAGCTATGGAAAGGGCAGAGTTTTTCACACACCGATGGGACATGCCGATTATTCTATGCGTTGCGTTGGTTTCCAAGACGTACTGCGCCGAGGAACCGAATGGGCTGTAACGGGCAAGGTTACCCAAGCCCTATCGAAAGAGTTTCCTTCTGCTGAAAAAACGGTAACGGTTGCGTCGAAATAGTTTTTATCTTAATTTCTTAAGATACAAAAAAAGACCGCCCGGAGGCGGTCTTTTTTCGATCGAAAATCCTTTTCGAAAGAGATTTGCTAGCTTACTCGCTTGCATTGCCATCGGCAGCGCTGCCGTTGGCGTCATCTCCTCCAGTGTCACCACCACCACCGCAAGAAGCGAAGAGGGCGATAGACAGGATACTTAAGATGGTCAGAAAGCTTTTCATGACGTCAGTTTCCTTAATTGTTTGGTTTATATTTGTTTATCTAAACCCGCTTCCGAGGAAGTGGATTGTTGCCCATTAAAATCAACGTTTTGGGCAATATGTCAAGGGGAAAGGCGTAGACTGCCAAAGGGGTAACAGGTGCCAGGGAAGGTTTTCCGTTTGCGTTTTTCTAATTGGGCCTTCTTTAAGACATTCTTTTGACCTTCTTTATTCTATGGCTTCTCATTTAATTGGAATAGACGTGGGAACCTCCTCAACCAAGGCGGTTCTAATCGATGTATCCGGGGAGGTGGTCGAGACCATTGTTCCCGAATACGAATTTCAAACGCCGAGACCCTTGTGGGCGGAATCAAATCCCGCCGATTGGTGGGATGCCGCCGTGACGGCAATACGAGCTTTGCTCACCAAGGTCGATCCTGCGAGCATTGTCGGTGTGGGTCTCACCGGGCAGATGCACGGGATGGTTGCTCTGGACGGGAAGGGGGATGTTCTCAGACCCTGCATCATGTGGAATGATCAGCGTACGGGAAAACAATGTGAGGCCATCACGGAGAAGGTCGGTGCAGAAAGGGTTATCCAGTTAACCGGTAACCCCGTCCTTCCTGGTTTTACTGCTCCGAAAATTGTGTGGACTCGCGAACAGGAGCCGGAGGTTTATGCGAAGATTGCAAAAATCCTGCTTCCCAAGGATTATGTTCGCTACAAACTGACCGGGGAATTCTTTACCGATGTATCAGACGCCTCCGGTACCTCATTGCTCGATGTTGCGAATCGGTGCTGGTCGGACGAGATGCTCGCGGCCATGGATATTCCGGCTTCGTGGATGCCCGAAGTTACGGAGTCGGACGTGGCCTCGACAAAAATCTCCAAGTTTGCCGCCGAGGCAACGGGATTGCCGGAGGGTACGCCCGTCATTGCCGGAGGCGGGGATCAGGCGGCCCAAGCGGTTGGTTGCGGGATCGTCGGCGAAGGCACGATTTCCGCCACCTTGGGAACCAGCGGTGTTCTTTTTGCGCACAGTGACGAGTATCGGGTAGAGCCCGAGGGTAAGCTTCATGCCTTTTGCCATGCGGTTCCGGGAAGATGGCATCTCATGGGAGTGATGCTTTCGGCGGCCGGCTCTTTCCAGTGGTATCGCAACCAGTTTGGAAAAGAAGAAATGGCTGCTGAAGCCCACGGCGGTCCAGATGCCTACGACGCTCTCACCCAATTGGCAGCGGAAACCCCTGCCGGTGCCGAGGGTTTGCTTTTCTTGCCTTACCTATCGGGTGAAAGAACGCCTTATCCTGACCCTAATGCCCGTGGAAGTTTTATTGGCTTGAGCCTGCGACATGGCAAAAGTCATCTTACGAGAGCCGTTCTGGAAGGAGTGAGTTATGGGCTTAACGATTCTCTCACGCTCATGCGTGGTCTCGGTATCGAACCTGACAGGATCATCCTTTCGGGAGGAGGAACCCGTTCCGTCCTTTGGAAGCAGATGCTAGCCGATGTTTTCGGTACTCGTTGTGAAATGGTGAATGCCGCGGAAGGGGCCGCTTACGGGGCGGCTTTGTTGGCTTCTGTTGGCGCAGGTGTTCACAATAGTGTAGAAGAGGCGTGTTCGTCTAGTATTCGAGTCACTGATTCCGTGGATCCGAGTACGGAAAGAGAAATATACGAAGCTTTTTATCCGAGATACCGAGCTTTATATCCGGCTCTCAAAGATGAATTTGCCGCTTTGGCTGAGACGGTTGCAGAACAGGCTGGTTGAAGCTTTTTGCTCTAACCAATCAGGGCTCACCTTGGTAAGCGGGCAATGGGTAACGTAGATTACGGTAGCAACCGCGTCCTGCGTGAGTATCTCCTTTTCCACTATGGATCGGAGGATGAAATTTTGTCCAAGGGCCATGGTCCCAAGGAAGGACTGAATTTTCCCGTGCGAACCGTCTCACAGTTGCTGGATCGCAATACCTTATCCTCGTCTTCGCCTCGAGCCTTGGACCTTGGTTGCGCTGTGGGTCGTTCAAGTTTCGAGTTAGCTAGAATCTCTACCGAGGTTGTGGGAGTGGATTATTCATCCACCTTCATAAGTGCGGCCCAGACTTTAAGGGACTCGGGTGAATTGTCTTTCGAATTTCCACTCCAAGGTGAAAGAGGGGTTCCTTCCGTTGCTCGAGTTCCCTCGGGAGTGGATACCTCCATAGTTCGTTTCATCACCGAGGACGCTTGCCGTTTGCCGAAAGACCTGGGGGGCTTCGACGTCGTTCACGCCGCAAACTTGCTTTGCAGGTTGCCTGATCCCGGTGCTTTGATCGAACGCTTGCCCGAACTTGTTCGTCCGGGCGGGCAATTGCTTTTGGCCACGCCCTTCACTTGGTTGGAAGAATTCACGCCAATGGACAAATGGTTGGGAGGCCGACTTTCAGGCAAGGATTCCGCAGAGGTCTTAAAGGAGGTTCTTTCCCCCCATTTCGGATTGGAAATTGAAATCGATTTGCCTTTTTTGCTTCGAGAGCACGAGCGGAAGTTTCAGTATGGGATTTCTTACGGTACTCGATGGCGACGCTTGTCGGTGTGAACGGGCTTGCTCCTCCAGTCATCGTGTTTTATTTTTTAAATTAGTGAAAAATGTGGATGAATTGCTTCTTTCGGTGGAATCCGATGTTGACCCGCCCGCTGGATTGAACCCCCTGGTTCTATCTCTTTGGCTTGCTAAGAAAGGTCGTTGGGATGCTTCTCATGAGGTGGCCCAAGATATTCACGAATCGGATGGTTCTTGGGTTCACGCCTACCTGCACAGGGTGGAAGGAGATATTGGGAACGCCCGATATTGGTACTCGCGAGCCGGGAAACCGGCCAAGGGTGTCGACGATAGTTTGGATCAGGAATGGCGTGAGATCGCTACAACCTTGCTAGGAGATCAGGCTCCCTGAAGTTAAGAATTTGAGTCGGACGGAGAAATTTCCTTTTACTGAGGGCGGTCGGGGTTCGCCCCAATTGTCGCTTCCGAAGGAAAACAGAAGCGATTGGATTACTCCGATCTGTTTACTTATGCTTTGCGGGATGAGTGTACTTTTTATCCGCTCGGCTCAAGCCTATGTCGGAGGAGAATTATGGCGCATGCAGATCATTTGGGTGTTGGTCGGGGTCTCATCCTATGCCGTCATGTCCCTGATCAACTATCATTTCTGGATGCGTTATGCCCACTACCTTTATGGACTGGGTCTACTGGCGTTGTGTATGGTTTTTCTCGGTCCGGAGATCTACGGAGCCAAACGTTGGATCGATCTTAAAATCTTTAAAATTCAGCCCGCAGAGTTGGCCAAGTTGGCAACACTTGTCTTGGGTGCCAGTATTTTAGCTCGATCCGAAATCGGAACTCTTAAGGAATCGATGAAAGGCATTGGCAAAGTGGCTCTTTGTTTTGCCCTACCTATGTTCTTGATTTTCAAGCAACCGGACTTAGGATCAACCCTTGTTTTTCCACCGATGCTATTTTCTCTTTTATACGTTGCGAAAATTCCTTCGCGTTTCTTTGTCGGCACATTCCTTCTATTTGTGTTGGCTTTGGGCGTGGTTGGGTTCGACGTATACCGTTACTATCAATTCAAAACTGAGAATCCGCGACCTGACGATACCGTACTCGCTTATGAGGACACTTCGCTTCTGCCGCTAAAGGATTACCAGCGCAAACGCATTCTGACCTTCCTTGCTCCCGAGGTGGTGGATCGCGGTGGAGTAGGAGCCAACTGGAATCGTATCCAGGCTCTGATCGCCGTGGCTACCGGGGGACTTGGAGGCAAAGGCCTTGGAGACGGCATGCAAGCCAAGTTGGGTTACTTGCCCTCTGCCGTCGGCCATAATGATTTCATCTTTGCGGTACTGGCCGAGGAGGCCGGTTTCGTGGGAGGACTTCTTGCGCTGAGTCTATTCGCCGTGGTGATTATGGGCTGCCTTTTGGTAGCCGGCCGGGCGAGCGACCGTTTCGGGGCCATGTTGGCTACCGGAGCGGCGGCATTGATGATGACTCACGTCTTCGTCAACGTTGGCATGACCTTAGGTATTACACCCATTACGGGTTTGCCTTTGCCCTTCCTCAGCTACGGAGGATCTTTCCTCGTTAGCTGTTGCATCCTGATGGGGTTAGTCCAGAGCGTGTATCGCCATAGGAAGGAGTTTCGATGAGTTTGCCTGAAGCATTTCTGCCGCTGGTGAAATCGAGCTCTTTGTCGTGGGCCGTGGATTCCAAAAACGTTCAATCGACATGGCTAGAAAAACTAGGCGCCGGCATCATCACCGGAAGCACCGCAAGTCCCAAAACGTCGAGACTACCGTCTCCGATGCATCCATTGAGGATCAACTAAAGGAAGCTCCCGAGGAACCTGAGCCTCAACTCATAGACAAAGGAGACCTGCGCCAAGAAGCGCAGGAAAGGGCCGCGAATCGGCCCATACGTGAGCGTATCCTGTCTTTCTTCCGTCGTGACGACGGGCAAAAGGATTACAAAGAAATCATCATCAATTCCGAGGCCCTCGAACGGCGAGTGGCTCTTCTTCAGAATGGTGTGCTCGATGATTTCAGTGTCGAACGCAAGGAAGAGGATCGCATGGTCGGGGCTATCTTCAAAGGGAAGGTCCAGAACTTGGAGGCGGGACTAAAGGCCGCTTTCGTGGATATCGGCCAAGACAAGAATGCCTTTCTTCACTATTGGGACATGTTGCCCGGTGCAGGCAACAACGATCCTGACTTGGAAATTGTTCGTGAAAACAAGGGGAAGAACAGTGGTCGAACCGAAGCCAAGTCCATAAAGGACATTCCAAAGGTGTTTCCTATCGGTTCTGAGATCGTTGTGCAGATCACCAAGGGTCAAATAGGCTCCAAGGGTCCCCGCACCACTACGAACTTGGCTCTTGCGGGCCGATTTCTCGTACTCATGCCCTATGGTGGTCAGTGCGGCATCTCTCGCAAGATCGACGACAGAACCGAGAGAAATCGTCTGAAGCGAATAATCACCAATCTTTCCCTCCGCGAGGGAATGGGCGTTATCATTAGGACTGTTGGGGAAAGCAAGCCCGAGAAGTTCTTTGACCGCGATTTGCAACTTCTCTTGCAACAGTGGGATGAGATTGAAGCTAAAATGAAGACGGTCAAAGGGCCCGCTTGTCTGTATCAGGAACCTGATCTCATTGGGTTGACCGCTCGCGATTTTCTGACCGAAGACGTCGATCGTGTCCAAGTCGACAAGAAGGAAGACTATGACCGACTCATTGAGTCCGTACAGAAGATTTCTCCCAAGTCGAAGTCTAAAATCAATCATTTTGACGAGGAAATCCCAATTTTCGAACGCTTTAGCGTCGAACGCCAGATTGAGCAGACCTTTATGCGCAAAGTGCCCCTGCCTTCGGGAGGGGAAATCGTGATTGAGGAGACCGAAGCATTAGTTTCAATCGATGTGAACACAGGTAGCCACAAGGTCGATCGAAAGGATGGCAAAAACTTTATTCTTCAAGCCAATATCGAGGCGGGCGTTGAGGTGGCTCGCCAATTGCGACTGCGCAACCTTGGAGGCCTTGTCATAATCGATTTCATCGATATGAAAAACAAAGGGGATCAACGCAAGGTCCACCAACGAATGAAAGCCGCTATGTCGGAGGACAAGGCAAAGCACAATATCCTGCCCATTTCGCAACTTGGGATCATGCAAATCACTCGCCAGCGACATGAGGAGAGCAATACCAGTGGGATTTACGACGACTGTCACTATTGCAGCGGTCGAGGAATCGTAAAGTCGTCCCGTTCGGTGAGTATTGAAATACAGCGTCGGATCATAAGTGCTGTTCGACAGGTAAAGGTCGATCTCACCCGTCGAGATATCAAGTTCAAGGTGTATATGCATCCCAGTTCTCTTCGCCGTTTACGCGGTCCGGATGCTTCCTTGATTGGTCTCATGGAGCGAAATTACGACATCACCTTGACTTTCGAGGCTTCGGAATCCTTTCACGTCGAGAATTTCAAGGTGATTGACGAATTGACTGATAAGGAAATTCGTTAGTCCTCCGGGCATGCGCATCCTCGCCGCCTTCGATAAGTTCAAGGATGCCTTGAGTGCGGGCGATGTTTGTCGTCTTGCTCGTGAAACGCTCGAGTCCAGCTTGCCAAACGTACGAGTATCCGAGATTCCGCTAACCGACGGTGGCGAAGGATTTTGCGACATTCTAACTGGAGCGGCAGGTGGGCGATTCAGTAACCATATCGTTGCCGGGCCACTTGGAAAGCCGGTAGAGGCTCGCATGGGCTATGTAGATCTAGGCCTTTTATCTACTGAAGTGCGAGAGCTGGCGAGTCTTCCCTCCGTGGGAGAAGTTGCAGTTCTGGAAATGGCTTCTGCGGCAGGATTGGAGCAAGTGGAGTTGTTGATGCGTGATCCTTGGTCGGCTTCTACCTTTGGCGTGGGGGAACTTATTCTGCATGCTGCCAAGGAAGGTGCTGCCGCCATATTGCTTGGCATCGGTGGTAGCGCCACAAACGATTTGGGTATTGGAGCATTGAGAGCTCTGGGCTTGCGGTTTTTTGATTCTGAAGATGCTGAAATCGAGAATGCCTGTCCTTCCGAATGGCCAAGGGTGGCTCGCATTTCCGGGGAATTGCCGAAATTGCCTCCCTTGAGAATCGCTTGCGACGTAGACAATCCTCTTCTCGGTTCTTCGGGCGCTGCCGCCTCTTACGGTCCTCAAAAAGGGCTGCTTGCCGAGGACATACTGCGGATGGATTCCGAAATGGCGAGGATGGCATCCATGCTGTCGGCTGAGTTTGGGTCGCAAGAGGACATGCTGACCACGCCCGGAACCGGTGCTGCCGGTGGTATCGGTTTCGGGCTTGGGGTGGCTTGCGGTGGATGTTTCGTGCAGGGTTTTTCTCTTGTCGCGGCTTGGTTAAAGCTGGAAGAGAAAATTAATGAAGCCGAGGTTGTCCTGACTGGTGAGGGTCGCTTCGACTCGACTTCCCTCCGTGGCAAGGGTCCGGGAAAAGTTTTGGAGTTGGCGCATCGAGCAGGTAGGCCGGTGTTTGTTTTAGCAGGCTCTGTTTCCGAAGAGGCAAGGCGAGAAGTCAGGAAAGCTTTTCCAAGTGTTTTTTTTCATCCGATCGGACGATCTGAGCTTTCCTTGGAAGAAAATTTGAGGCGAACCGAAGAATTTTTCGAGCAAACCTTGCAAAATTTGGTCGAAGAGAAAGAGTGGACGAAGCAGTGACAGAAGACGAAACTATCAAGCTAGAGGATCGCCGTCGCCGCATCCGCCGTCTCAAGAAATGGATGCGACCTCTGCCGCGTCGCTCGAACATTCATCGCTATCCCGTGCTCAAGTGGTTTTCCGGTATGGCCCGCCGTCGCGTGTTCTTGTGGTCTTTCCGTTCTCGAGAAATGGTCACCGCCTTGTTCCTTGGACTGATCGTCGCCTTTCTGCCTTTGGTTGGGATTCAGATGCTAATTGTCTTTTTCCTCGCACTTTGGTTCCGGGCAAATCTTCCGGTCATCGTTGCTGTTCAGTGGGTCTCAAATCCCTTCACTATGGGGCCTATTTATTACGCCGACTATAAAATCGGTCTGGCTATGATGGAATTGTTCAGCATCGCTCCCGAACCAAATCCTCTGCTGCAGCCCGATTATGACTGGGCTCATTTCGAATTGCGGGATCTTGGGGCGTTGCTCGACACATTTCCCCCGATGATGCTCGGCGGTCTCGCTTTGGGCTCTTTCATTGGCCTCGTGGTGTCGGTCGCCTACAAATGGCTCGCCAAATGGTCAAAGGGACCCTACGCCTCTTTGGGTGCTGATAACTGAATCTGGATACGAACGGAGCATGGAAAATAATGAATAAGAGCGCAGAAGTCAGAAACAAGGTGTGGTTTAACTTATGTTTGTCGGTACTTTTTGCCGTCTTTACGACAACGGTGAATGGTGCTTCGAAGGTCGGTCTTGGTATCGACCATCTCGAACGAACTAAGTTCAGAGTTCTTCAAGGAAAAAGAGTTGGATTACTCACGCATCCTGCGGGAAAGAATGCCGTTGGGCAAAGCACGGTTGAAGTGCTGCGGCGGCAATCGAACGTGAATCTGGTTGCCTTGTTCGGTCCGGAGCATGGCATCTACGGCGACGAAAAGGCGGCCGTTCCCGTCGATGACAAGGTTGACTCGCGCACGGGCCTTCCTGTTTTCTCCTTGTACGGCAAATTTCGCAAACCTTCTGCGAAGATGTTGCGAAAGATCGATGCGTTGGTGGTTGATCTCCAAGACGTCGGGGTTCGTTGCTACACTTATGTCAGCTGTATGCGATACGCGATGGAGGCATGCTTTGAGAATGGGGTGGAGGTCATCGTGTTGGACAGACCGAACCCTCTTGGTGGTATGTTGGTGGATGGCCCGCCCATGGATGAAAGGTGGATGAGCTATGTCGGAGCCTTTCAAGTGCCTTTTGTTCACGGTCTTACTATTGGGGAGCTCGCTCTTTTTTCCAAAAAAACTCCCGGGGTCCTGAAAATAGAGGCAGGAGCAAGGCGTAAAGGTAAACTTACCGTAGTGCCGATGATCGGGTGGAAACGTTCCATGACGTGGCCTCAAACAGGTCTCAAATGGGTGCCCACTTCCCCGAATATTCCAACTCTTGATTCCGTGGCCGGTTACCCGATGACTGGTCTGGGTGCTCAGCTCGGTAAATTCCGTCATGGAATCGGTACGCCTCATCCCTTCCGGTTCCTCACTTTCGAAGGGCGTTCCCCGGCTGAAATAAAGAGAGAGCTCGAAGCCTTGCGTTTGCCGGGTTTGAAGTATCAGCTAAAGACCGTTGTGAATTCCAAGGGGAAATCGGTTTCCGGAGTTTATCTCGTTGTCAGCGATTGGAAGAAATGGCGCCCCACGGCTCTTGCCTTTCACATGATGAAGCTTTCCGCCAAGTGGGAGAGTCCTCAGCCATTTTCCCAAGCTGCCGAAGCTCAATCCAAACTGTTCAACAAGCATGTTGGGTCATCCGCCTGGTGGAGTGAACTGTCCACCAAGGGGGCAGCCTCCGATCCCGACAAGTTTCTTCGTGAATGGAGTCGATCCGCCCAACTCTTCCGGACTTCAGTCCGCAAATTTTTCCTATACGATTGATTGGCAAACCCATGAATCTCGCGATCGGGTAGGGGAGAACCAACCACCATTTACTCTATCGGGCCAAGTCTTCTTGCGAAAGAACGCGAAGATTGTTTCGGGTCAACACGTCGATGGCCACGTCTTCGTCCTCCAGCCCGATTGCTAGCACCGGCCTGTCGTTCGGCCAAGTGAGAAAGGGGTAGACGTAGTGAATGTTGATTTCCGCTTGCAGCAGTGCCGAGGTGACGTGCTTGAGGGAACCCTCGTTTGGTATTTCAACCGCTACGATTTTGCGTTCCGAGTGGGTTATTCCCAGTCGGCGAAGGATTTCACGCGTTTCGTCGGGATAATTGGTAACCATTCGAACTAGGGCGCTGTCGGTAGTGTCCAAGACCGATATGGCCATTACGTGCACGTCGGCTGAATTCAGCTTGCTCACCATGTCATTTAACCACCCTACCTTGTTTTCGGCATGGATGACGAATTGACGAATCAGTTCCCTCCCGGGATTCCGAATGGTCACTCTTTCTGAGTCGAAGTCGGTCATTTTTCGTTTCGCAAAGATTCGGGAATTATGAAATGAACCTTATTTATTACATCGTGACTCTTATCCCTTTCAGCCACAATATCAACCCTTTATGAAATACCTTGGCGGTTCTTGTCGAATAAACGGCTTGCTTTCGTGGCTGTAGCGCCAAGTCTTTCGATTTTCAAACCATGACGTATTATAGCTTCAGTCGTTTGATTTTAGCCCCGATCTTCCTTCTCGCTTGGGGATTGAATTTGTCTTTTGGCGCTACAGGCGTGGAACTGTCAAAGGCTTCGTCAGCTGAATTACGACAGTTGGCCGAGAGTGGAGATGCCTATGCGCAAGCGGCTTTGGCCATTGCCCTCGCAAATGGAGACAAGGGCTTCCCCATATCAATTATCGAAGCCGAGAAGTGGGCTCGCCAATCTGCCTCCCAAAAACATCCCATAGGTTACTTTGCAATGGGCTACCTGTCTCAAAATCCAATGATGGAAGCCGACTCGGCCACTCCCGGTAAGTATTTTTTGGCCGCATTTGGTGACAGAAAAGGAGAGCTTGTGAGGACGGCTCTATCGGGTGACCCAATCGCCTGTTATGCCCTCGGCATGATTTTAACATCCGACGAACTTCGCCCGAGGATGATTCCGGATCTTGAACTGGCTGCAAGGCATCACCAAGTTGCCGTTAACGCCGACTATATGCCCTCTGTTTTGCAGCTCGGCATCATGAAAATCGAGGGTATGCTCGCGGCCAAAGACATGGAAGGAGGGCTTACTCTGGTCCAGCAGGCGGTTTCCATGAATCTTCCTGTAGCCCACTACTTTATGGGAGTGGTCAACTTGAAGGGTAGGGGGGTGCCTGAGGATCGCGGGACGGCACTCGTGCACTTTCGTAAAGCTGCCGACCTCGGTCATGGTACTTCCATGATGATTACGTCTCACTTCTATGCCAGCGGGCTCGCCACTCCCGTAGACCTCGATCTTGCCTCCGTTTATGTCCGTCGGGCTGCCGCAATAAAGGAACCCGGGGCCGAGGAGAAAATTCTGGAGATTCAAGCATTGGCGGAGTCTGGCGCTTTGGTCG
>CAZXKR010000023.1:0-11701 GCA_964641305.1 uncultured Puniceicoccaceae bacterium
AGACCATTCGCTTCGTCGAGCGAAAAGCGAATTTCCTCCGGTACGTCGGCTTGGAGTCGAAAACGAAGATACCGGTTGCCGTTCGGCGATGCAGGTATTTCGGCCAAGGGTATGGAGCCGTTTACGAGAGCTTGGAGCTTGTTCGAGCGTTCAGTCGAGTCTTTTAGGAAGTTGTTGGCCTGTTTGAAGGTGCGAGCGCTTTCGGTGGTGGGTACTTCCACGGATCGTACGAAAGTTTCTTTGGAGTATCTATAGGCTCCTTCCTTGCCTAGGGCAGACAAGAACGCCGTGAGGTGTAGGAATTCGTCACGGGAAAGAGGTGCCGTGAGTCCCGCGGGCATGAGTGAAGTGGGAGAAATCGACTTGGAAAGAACTTCTTTCGCCGGGATTTCGATGATCGCTCCTGATGCGTCACGGATTACGACTTTGGTCTTGTCGGCGCTGAGCTCCAGACCCGCTGCAACTTTTCCGCCTTTTGCGTTAATGACGGTGAGATGGTAGCCTTCCTTGATTTTCTTGCTCGGCGCTAGTAGAGAGTCGATGAGATAGTCGACGGGGGCGGACGCCCCAATGCTGACCAAGTCGGGACCGACTTGTGGTCCCACTCCACCGATTGCGTGGCATGCCATGCAGGCTAGAGCTTTCCGTCTATAGACTTGCTCGCCGATGGCGGGATCTCCCTGTTTTCTTACGTCTGAGACGAGTTTTTTCATTTCGGATGTAGAAAGGCTTTGGATCATGGGTTTCAGGTTGCCCGCTTTGCGAATTGCGGCGACGAGAGCGGAGAGATCTCGACCGGAGGTAGTGGTTGCGCGTATGCCCGCGAGTGCGGAGTTTTCTGAGAGAGTTTTTCCCTTTAGGCCTGATGCGAGAATCTTAGGTGCTTCAGCTGATCGTAATAGATGGGCGAAGAGAAGAGCGGAATCCACATCGTTTGCAATTTTTGCAAGAAAAGTCGGAGCAAGCCTTGCAGCTGAGATCGGATCTGTCTGAGCGATTGCTTCGAGTGCGGCGAGTTCAGCTTCGGTGCTTTCGGTGCCTTGGGCAAAGGCGATCAATTTTTCGATGCCGGGTTTTCCGAATGCTGCGAGGGTAGATGTGTGTCGGCGTAGTGCAAAGAGGTCCTCGGCGGAAGCTTCTACAAGGCGTTTGACCGCAACTTCTCGGGCACCGGATAGGTTCCAGTAAGCGGCGAGTCCGAGTGCATCCGAACCAAGCACGGGGTGGTCGAAAAGTTTAGCCAATCGCCCTCTGTCTCTGCCGGGCATTAGCTTGCGATTTTTTTTGGTCTCTAGAAGGCTTCTGAGGAGAACGAGTCGATCAGTAGCTTGGAGATTCTCGTCGAGACAGGCGTTTAGCACTGCATCGAGATGCTTTGGTTGACCCGCAGTGGCGAGAGCCTGAAGGGTGGAGAGGCGTTTGGATTCGTCAATTTGCTTGGGATTGAGCGAGGTGAGTAGGCTGTCGAGAGGTGCTTGGCTTCCGGTAAGCGCGACGACTCGTGCGAGTCGAGTGGGGTGGTTGTCGAAAGTGGTTTTCCCTTCCCAGACAGGACGGAGGTGACGGAGTGCTTCCCGTAGAGCAAAGTTGATGTTGCGATCGGTTTCGTGGTCGGTGGCTCTGATTAGAGTTTCCACGGACTTGAGATCACCTTGGCTATGGAGAGCGCAGACGGCTTCCAGTCGAACGCGGGGATGAGGGTCGTCGATGACCTCGGGGTTGTCGTAGCCGAGACGAATGGCTGCCGCTCGGATACGAAAATTCTCGCTTTCGGCTAGCCTTTTGAAGAGATCTTGGGGAATCTTGGCCCTCAGGCTTCGGGCAGTCCAAAGGTATTCCAGAAGAGTTTCGTCTTTATCGATGTCCTTTGCTTTTTCGAGTAAATTTGGGAGAATTGACTCTCCTGCTTTCTCAACGAGAAGGCGACGGGCAACTCTACGAACATAGAGCTCGGGAGAGGCCAAGGCATTCAGCCAATCCGCCGGTTTCTTTTTTGGAAGGTCGGCATGGTGTGGATGAGAGGCGTCCTTTGGGCGAAGGCGCCAGATGCGACCGTGTTCATGGTCACGGCGTTTGTCGTGAAAATCTACTTCACCGTGTTGGATGATGTGGTTGCTCCAGTCGTTGACATAGAGTGCGCCGTCGGGCCCCTCGTCTATGTCAATGGGGCGATACATCCCAGCGGATCCATGTCGATCGGTTCCCTTTGAGGCTACGTGAATGAGGTCTTCCTTTTGGGTCGAAAAGAAGCCCGATCCGTTTTCGCTCAGGCGAAAACTGATGGTGCGGTGTCCGCGAAAGTCGTTGGTGACGAGAAGTCCTCGATATTTTTCAGGAAAGATTCCGGAGTTGATTATTTCCAATCCGCATTGCTTAGGTTGGCCGGGGTTGAGCCCTGGCAGGACTTCTGCTCTACTATGATATGCGGAAGTGACGTAGGCCGCCCCTGGAAAGGCGTAGTGGATACCCGATCCGCCGGCTCCATCAGTAAGGAACGATTGGCCGAATCCGTCCGTTTCATGTCCCCATGGGTTTACTAGTCCATAGGCGAAAACCTCCATGTCGTGTGTATTTGGATCAAAAGCCCAAACCCCGCTTTTCAGCAGACGACGAACCCCCCATGGAGTTTCAATATGGGTATTGATGTAGATTGACTGATTGAAACCAACCTTCCCGTCCTCGGTGTGGCGCAGACTGTGAACGACGTGGTGGGTGTCTTCTGTGCCCAAGCCTGAGATGAGGATGGTCTTTTCGTCTGCTCGACCATCGCCATCTGTGTCACGCAGGTGAATGATTTCGGTGGAAGTTCCGACATAGACTCCACCGTGACCGGGGAGTATGGCAGTTGGCATGAGGAGACCGTCGGCGAAGACCTGTCGACGGTCTGCCACGCCATCGCGATCCACATCTTCGAGGACGATGATCTTGTCATCGATTACGAAGCCCGGTGCGATGTGCGGATAGCTTTCGGCGGTGGCGACCCATAGGCGACCTTCTTCATCCCATGCCGACTGAACGGGGTTTTTAATGGCGGGTTCGGATGCGAATACATTCAGTTCTAGGTCGTCGGGCACTTGTAGCTTTTGCATATCCAACTGGGCTTTGCTTGAAGGTTTTATCGATTCCCATGCTGCAGGTTTTGGCTTCGCTGGATGGCGGACTTGTTCTTCAGGAGTCTTAACCAGCTTGCGGATTGCTTGCTCTTTCTCGGCAATGTGAGGAGCGAACTTTGGAAGGTCCTTGGCGTGACGACCCTGTTCGTGTTTGCGAAAGCTGAGAATGTAGGTCTGGTTTTGTGGACGCCAACTGTGAAAGTGAAGGGCGTTTTTCTCACGGATTAAATCTCGAATACGAATGGCCTTGGCGGTATCTATGTCAGGGGTGACGAGTCCAAGTTTGGCGAGGAACGTCTTGGTGAGTGCCCGATGACCAGTGTCATCAAGGTGAAGGGAATTCATTGTCAGGCGCTTGTCTTTTTCGACTTCAGGCTTCACCAGATCGATGAGAGAAATGTGAGCCACGCCGTTTTTTTTCGCTAGTTTTGCAATGATTGCAGTATGCTCACGCAGGTCTTTATTGTGTGTGGTGGGGTCGGGCATAGGTGGTCCCCAATTCTCTTGCAGAAAGGGAGAAATGAGGACTTTTCGCGCACTTAGGTCTTTTAAATCATTGAGCAGTTTTTGGTAGTTGACGGCAAAGGCTTCCGGGGTTTTCGCCCATGATTCGGCCGGACCATAAGCGAGGAAGAGTAGGGTGGGCTTTGTGTCGCGGATGCTCCTGAGCAGATTGGCGTAACCGGATTGGGGCTTTTCGTAACCTCTGGATTCTCCAATGACCGTGTCTGCCGACCAACCGAGGTTGCGAAAAATCAGCTCTTTTTCCGGCATTGCCAAAGTTAGGGAAGTTTCCAGATGTCCGAAACGAGCCGTCCGTTCCACGAAAGTGGGCCCGACGAAGACTACGCGGTCCCCCTTTTTGAAACCAATGGTTTCGTCTGCGTGGACTGGGCCTGCGATTAAGCTGAGGGCGAGGGCGATTAGGAGTTTTCTCATTAGATTATCAATGGAAGTATGGTGTGTGAGGTCAAAGAATAAGTCTGTAGGTTTTACTCAAATTTATTGCTAACTCGAGTTCCCGTTCAAAGTACGCCTGCTTCGGCAAAGCTATAGAAACCGAGACCTCTAGGGTCGTCTTCCGGCTCGCCAATAATGATGTGATCGTGCAACTCGATGTCAAGATGTCCTGCAGATTCCCGAAGTTTTCGGGTGATGGTTAAATCCGCTTTGCTCGGGGTCGGGTCGCCACTGGGATGATTGTGAGCAACGATTACGGCAGTGGCTCCGTGCCGGATGGCGGGACGAAATACCTCCCGTGGGTGAACTAGGCTTCCAGTTGCGGTTCCGGAAGTTACCGACTCCATTCGGATCAATTTGTTCTTGCGGTCCAAACATAGCACCCAAACTTTCTCTACGTTGTCCGACCTGACTTCTGGGTATAGGTGAGTGAACACGGCGAGCGGTTCACTTAGTTTTGGGCAGGAGGATCGACTCGATCTCGCCATCCGTTTGGCGACTTCGACATAGGTCGAGAGTTGTAGTGCCTTCACTGGACCAATTCCTGGAACTTGCCTGAAATCTTCCACATCCCAGCGGAGGAGTCCGGCTAGGGAACTTGCTCGAGCTAGAAGTGCGTCTGCAATTGCGAGAACGTCCATGCGGGCATTGCCCGAACGCACAAGCATAGCTACGAGTTCTCGATCCGACAGGGCACCCGCTCCTAGGTTTTCGAGTCGTTCTTGTGGGCGTTCGTGTGGAGGTAGGTCTCGGAGGCGAAGGGGTGGGGACGAATGTTTAGGACCTTTGGCGCCCTTGGCACGACTGTCCGTTTTTTTACTGGCATTGCTCATGGGGTGCGAGCGGTTTTTTGAGATGAGTGGCTGAATTAGTCCTAAGCCTGAATTTACTACTCAGGTATAATGTAAGATGCCTTTAGGTAATGCCATTCCCGTGCTGGATTGGCACCCAGCGTCTAGCTCTCGTCGTCAAAATAGTACTTCAAGTAGGCATCCCGCTTGAGGCGGCTGAGCCATTGGCGTTGGCTCTGAGACTCGAGTTGGTTGGCAAGCGTCTTTTCAATTTGTTGGCGTACTCCGTCAAGTGGTTTTACCCCCGCTTCGGTTTTCTTGTCTACCTTGAGAATGTAGACGGCTTTTTTGCCGGATCTCCCCACTGTGCCGTCAGCTTTTCTTTCCAGCAAATCGACTACGAAAGGTTTGGTCACTTGGCTTTCGTCTATGGAGAAGGCTTGTTCTTTAATGGCTTCGTTTCGAATTTCTCGCTTGGCCACCATAACTTCCCAATCCCCGCCTTTTGCTTTGTAAGGGCTTTGTCCATGTTTTTTAGCGAGTTCTTCGAAGGTTACTCCAACCTTTATCTGCTCGATGATTTGTTGGGCTTGCTGGAGAAGGACGGCTTCCGGTTCACCTGCGATTTGCGAAAAAACGATTTCCCTGAGGCGAACCTTTTCCTCGGTTAGAAATTGAACACGGTTTTCACGGTAATATTGCTCTACCTTGTCAGGACTAACTTCCTCTCGAGACCGTCGGCGGGCATTCAGCATATGACCGTGTATAAGTTCTTCCTCCAAGTCTTCTCGGAATTCCAGTTGCGACTGGTTACGGCTCAGCAGTATGTCCCGAAATAGTTTTCGGTCGCCGTTGAATTCCCGAATGAGGTGTTTGTTGTATTCGTTCTCAAGATAGGAGTCGGGTATGATCATACCTTTTTCATGGAAAGCGCGAATGGCGAGCAGGCGATCAATCTTACCGTCCACGAACTCCTTAGCTCTAGAGTCTTTTTCAGCCTTGGTGAAGTTGAGCATATCCATGGCCTTGTCCACTTCGCCTCTGGTTACGATGCGGTTCTCCACTTTTGCCATCACCCTATTGATCTCCACCAGATCGGCTTTCAGTGGGACCACGGGAATTGCTGCAAACAGCAAGAATGTCCCAAGATTAAAAGTGATTATTTTATTCAACTTCTTTCGCATAGATTTGCAGTTTGAGAAATCGAACGATTTCCTTCAACTTCAAAAAAGGTTCTTTTTCCGAAAGTCTTGGCAAACGACCGGCCACCTTTAGGAATTTATTCCCTTTATTAGGCTGTTTCCCTTTGGCAAAGCGGCATTGCAGAGAAGTTCCTTCGGTTTCGAGTCGATCGAATCCGGCCTCTTCGGCCAAGCAACGAATTTCCGTTTCGAGCAAAAGAGTTTTGGCTTCCTTTGGCAATTCTCCAAAACGATCCGACAATTCGTCTCTAATGCGCCCCACTTCCTTGGCGTCTATGGCATTGGCCAGTTTTCGGTAGAAATCGATGCGAAGCCGGGTTTCTGCCGCGAATTGTTCAGGTAGATAGGCTCCAACCACATCCGAGACGTCTTCTTGGGTCTCAGGTTCTTGTGAATCAGTTTCTGAGATAACTCCGCTTGTGGTGAAGTCCAAACGTACGTTCGCTCTTGCACGAATGGCTTTCTCGTCTCCCTTTAGACGGGCTACGCTTTGTTTGAGCAAACGGCAATATAGGTCGAACCCCACTCCTGCAACGTGTCCGCTTTGCTCGCCTCCAAGGAGATTCCCCGCACCTCTTAGCTCCAAGTCTCTCAGGGCGATTCGGAACCCCGCTCCCAGTCGCGTGATTTGCCTGATGGCTGAAAGTCGCTTCCGGGCCTTGTCCGAGACTGGTTTGTGACTGTTTAGTAAGAGGTAGGCATAGGCTTGCTTGTCGAATCTTCCTACGCGACCGCGAAGTTGATAAAGTTGGGAGAGGCCGAATCTATCGGCGCCTTCGATGATGATTGTGTTACAATTGGGAATATCTATCCCAGCCTCTATTATCGTTGTGCAGACAAGCATGTCGTACTGATGCGCAACGAATTGAGTCATCACTTCCTCTAGTTCGTTTTCTCCCATTTGGCCGTGTCCCACTACGATTCGGAGCTTGGGAAACCTCTCTTTTAGACGGCGGGCGACGGCTTGGATGGTTTTGACTTTGTTGTGGAGATAAAAAACTTGTCCGTCGCGCCGTATTTCTGCCTCCACTGCTTTCTTGACGACTTCCGGCGTGTGCCGCATGACTTCGGTGCGAATGGGTCGCCTGTTTACTGGGGCTGTTTCAATCGAGCTGAGCGCTCTTGCCCCTACCATTGCGAAATAGAGCGTTCGTGGGATCGGAGTTGCACTAAGTGTCAGCACGTCGACGGAAGTTTTCATCTTCTTGATGCTTTCCTTGTGCCGTACTCCAAATCGTTGCTCTTCGTCTACGATGAGTAAGCCCAGGTCTCTAAACCTGACGTCCGCGCTTAGGATCCGATGAGTCCCTACCAGAATATCGATTCCTCCGCTCGCAAGTCCCGCGAGAATACGTTTCTGCTCCTTCGGACTACGTAACCGGCTCAGGGTTTCCACCGTCACGGGAAAATCTGCGACCCGCTCTCTGAATACGTTTAAATGTTGCTGGCATAGGACGGTAGTGGGGGCGAGCACGGCAACCTGCCGTCCATCCATGACTGCCTTGAACGCTGCTCGCAAGGCGACTTCGGTCTTCCCGTAACCGACGTCTCCGCATAGCAGTCGGTCCATTGGGGCGCGGGTTTCCATATCCTGTTTGACGGCCTCGATTGCCGACAGTTGGTCGGGAGTTTCCGTAAAGGCGAATGCGTCCTCGAACTCTTTTTGCCAATCGTCATCCGGCTGGAATGCGTGTCCTTCCGCTGCTTCGCGAGCGGCTTGCATGCGAAGCAAGTCGGCGGCCATGTCGAGAGCGGCTTGCTCAGCCGCCTCTTTTGCCTTGAACCAAGACTTGCCCCCTAGTTTAGCCAGTTTCGGCCGACTTTTGACCAGACCTACGTAACGGGAAAGCAAATGCGATTCGGGCAAGGGTACGTGCAACAGGATTCCATCGGCAAATTCTACGGTGACAGCTTCCTCCTGACGGCCTTCGTCCTCTATTCTCTGGATGCATCTGTATTGGCATACGCCATGCTGAAGGTGCACCAAGAAATCTCCTTCGACCAGTTCGGAAAAGTCTAAAGCCTGATCCACCTGCGGCCTTTGCGCCACCATGCGTTTCGATCTTCCCGGTCGTCGACTCCTTTCTCGGCCTAGTATTTCCCTCGCCGTGGCTACCAGTAATCCTTTTTCCCGAGAAGAGGTTTTTCTCCCGAGGAATCTTTCACCGGGTGGCAAAACGAGAGCGAATCCTTCTCTTAGGCCCATATGAAGGAAGGTGACTTGAAGATCTCGCAATTCTTCCTCTTCCTCAATTGTTTCCGTGATTCGTCGTTTTTCCGAGTCGACTCCTGCGGCTATTTGTACGGAAAAACCCTCTCTCGCCCGAAGAAGTAAACCTCTTAGGTAGGCTTTGCGTCCGGATCGTTCGCTTTCGAAGCGTTCGAGACCGAGTTCATCCAAGGAGTTGTCATGGCGAAGGCTCTCCAACGTTTCCACTTTCTCTTCATGACAAGAAGCGTTGTCGAAGATTCCTCGACCGGCGTCGATTTCTGCCATGCCTAGGAATTTGTCTTTCTTCGCCGCCTTTCTGTCCAGTGCGTCGACAAAGCATTTGGGAGCTGATTTTCTTTTTTCCGAATAGTGAAAAATCAATGGGAATTCCGCCAATAGATCTTCGGGTTCTCTCAATATCCAGGTCACTGGGCATTTGAGATGGCCGAAGAACGCTCCTTCAACCTCTCTGTCCTCGGTGCTTCCAGCAGAGGCCAAGGTAACGGAATCCACACTTTCGATTGTACGTTGCGTACTAGGGTCAAATCGTCTCAAGTCTTCAATCTCGTCCCCGAAAAAGTCGATCCTTACGGGAAACTCTCCGTTTACGGGGTACACGTCAATCAACCCTCCCCGAACGGCGAACTGGGCGGGAGTTTCACAAAGAATTTCCGAAGAATAATCGAATCGCTCGGCCAACTCTTCGGCAAAGTTTTGGAAGGAAAGTTTTTCTCCCTGTTTCACGACCCGTTCGTTTTTTTCGTGCGATTCCACTGACGGGCATGGGGCTAGGATCGATTCGGGAGTTGCGGCGAGGAGTAGGGTCGAGTCCTTCGAGGAGGCTCTCTCCGTGTTTGATAGCTCGCCTAAAGCGGATAGCACTGCGAGCCTGTCGCAAATCCTATCGAAGGCGTCCGGGTGTTCGGTTGAAGGCGGTTGGTCGAATAGATGAAGGCGGATGTGGGAATCCTGCTTGGTCGACTCAAGAAAGGCCGCTATGTCTTCAGCCCACTCTTCACTCTTGGGAATGGATTCAGTGAGTAAGATTACGATTTTTGGCTTTGCCTTGTAAATGAAGTCGGCTGCCAAGATTGCCGTTGCCGCCTCGGGTACGCCGTGCAAAAACATGGCGTCACGACCCGAAGGAATGACCACCCTTTTCATCCCCTTACCCGTTTAGCCGGTGGTTGAGCATAAACTTAATCAATCCTAGGACTGGAGAAAAATTCTTTCCATTGCGGGCCGACACTTCTGTCTTCGAAAGGGGCAATGCGAGCATCGGTATGTCGGGGGATCCTTGGTAAGGCATTTCGGCTTTTCGATGCATCACTTCTTGCTTTCGTTCTTTTGCCTAGGACCGGTTGTGCGTTTGTTCGTTTTTTTTCGCTTTCGACTAATGGATTGCAAAGCCTTTCGAGCCGCTTCTTCTTCAGCCTCCTTCTTGCTTCGACCGGACCCCGAGCCTAGTTTGCGTTTCGCGACCTCGACCGAAACGGAATATCTTTTCCTGTGCGAAGGACCCTCCTCGCGATCAATCAAGTAGCGGATCTGGTCTGGTCCGTGAATAGCTTGGGCGATTTCCTGCAGACGACCTTTGGGATTATAATCCTCCATGGCCTCCGACAAGGTTTTCTCCATGTCTCCATACCATGAAAGCACCGTCTTGCGAGTGGCTTGCATGCCGGAGTCCAGATAAATGGCTCCTACTATTGCCTCGATGGCGTCTTCCAATGTGGAGTCTCGTTCATTGCCTCCGTCTCGAATCTCCGCTCGACTCATTCTCATGGTCTCGTGAATGCCAAGATCGCGGGCTAGCTTGCTTAGGTAGTCGCCGCGTGCCAGTACCGAGCGCCCTTTGGTCAAGATTCCTTCGTTGTCTTCTGGGAAAATTCGAAAAAGCTTTTCGGCAAGAATGGCTCCAAGTATCGAGTCCCCAAGGAATTCCAGTCTTTGGTTGTCTTCGCAACCACGGCGATCTTCGGCAAGGGATGGATGGGTGGTCGCTCGTCGCAAGAGCGATAGGTTGCGGAAGCGATAACCGATACGTTTCTCCAAGGCTTGCAGGGCACTTTCCTCCTCGGCGGAAGGTGGGTCGTCCGTTTCCGTCCCGTCGTAACGGATTCTGCCCGTGAGCCTGCGAATCCAGTTCACGAGCGTTCCGGTGACTGAGGGAAAAAACGGGCCAAAACTTCGTCGGCGAGGTTGCGGTAAGCTTGTGCACCCGGCCCAGCGGGATCGTATTCAAAAATGCTCTGTCCGTGACTGGGCGCTTCGCTAAGGCGAACGGAGCGAGGAATCGCCGTGCGGAACATGAGTTGCGGATAGTGCGTCCCCACCTCTTCCCATACGTCGTAAGAAAGGCGTGTGCGATTGTCGAACATCGTCATCGCGATGCCTCCCACCTTCAGGTCATTGTTCGCACCTGAATCTCGTAACTGATCTACCACCCCGAGGATTTGTCCAAGTCCCTCCAAAGCCAAGTATTCGCACTGTAGGGTAACGAGCAGGTAATCGGCGGCGCAAAGGGCATTCATCGAAAGCAGTCCCAAGGTCGGTGGGCAATCTACGAGTATTACGCTCAGGCCATAGCCTTCCTTCAGGGTCGCTAGGCATTCTCTGAGTTTTAGGAGATAGTCGGGTTGTCCGCCCAATTCGAGTTCCGCCGCGGCAAGATCCAGTTCGGATGGGAGAATCCACAAGTTTTCCGAACGCGTCGCTTGAACTTGATCGATGGCGGAACCGTTTCCCGTAATGGGACCATAGATGCCCGCTCCCGGCTTTTTTTCAAAACCCAAGGCGCTGGTGGCATTGGCCTGAGGGTCAAGGTCCACAATCAGCGTAGGTATACCTGACGCGGCAAAGGCATGACCAAGATTTACGGTGGTGGTGGTTTTACCCACGCCACCTTTTTGATTTCCAACTGCTACGACTATGGCCGACATGGAGAAACTACACTAATTCGGTCTCGTTTGGAGTCGAGAGCAAACGGTTTTCGAGAACTTTCCAAACCGATAAATCAGAGCTCGATGGTCACTCGATCCCCTTCGCGGGTCAGGCTTTTCCCCGGAGAAGGTTTGAATGTTGAGCCGAGAGACCTCAATTCACCTGCGGTTTCACGCAAGAACCATTCGATTGAGTGCAGACCGCAGGCTAGGGAAAGGGGAGAGGCTCCGCCTAGTCGCGGATTGACTTCCACAATATGGGGAGAATCATTTTCGTCAACGATGACTTGAGCGAGGGCGTGACCGGTGAGACCCAACGCTTCAACGCAACCGACTACGAGATCCTCCCATTCTCCGTTGTGAAAAGTTACCGTATGATGGGACTCCCCGCTCACAACTTTCTTTCGCCACCGCAACACTACTCCGTGAGCACGACTTGTTTTGTCCAACCAGACTTCAGCGCTGAATTCACGCCCTTGAA
>CAZXKR010000024.1:0-11427 GCA_964641305.1 uncultured Puniceicoccaceae bacterium
TCTGACAGTCAGCGAAAAGCCATAACAAAAGTGCTTTCCGAGCCAAGGCGCAAACCTTCTGCGCAAGAAGAAATTGCCGTAAGCTTAACGGCGTTCAACTGCATCGCATGCCATTCGCGAGATGACTACGGAGGACCCTCGAAAGCATTCCTGCCCTACCTTCATACATCTGAAGAAGGTTTGGGAAATGAGGCAAGAATTCCGCCGCCACTGACCTTAGCAGGAGCCAAGTTGAAACCTCAATGGATACGCAAAGTGATGTTCGATGGAGAATCCGCTAGGCCCTACATGCATACGAGGATGCCTAAATTTAAAGAGGATAACCTAATACACCTCCCCGACATGCTAGCCAAAGCGGACAAGGTGGAATCCATTTCATTCGTTGAACCGAAGCGACAAGCGCGCGGAAAAATTCGGTCGGCAGGCCACCAGTTAGTTGGTGACAAAGGACTGAATTGCGTAACCTGTCACAATTTCAACGGCAAGGATTCGCCTGGATTCAAAGGTATTGATTTGTTAACTTCCTACGAACGGTTGCAACCGAGTTGGTTCTATCGGTTTATGCTCAACCCGGGTAATTTCCGACCAGGAATCGTGATGCCCAACTACTGGGCGGGAGGCCAAGGTGCTCGCAAGGATATTTTGGAAGGAAAGACCGATGCTCAGATTCAGGCCATATGGCATTATTTTTCATACGGACAAGGAGCTCCCACTCCATCGGGGATTCATTCTCCCGGATCTTTTTTGGAGGTAGGAAAAGTTGTGAGGACCTACAGAGGACGAAGCCGCATCGCAGGCTATCGGGGCATTGCCGTGGGTTTCCCCGGTGGACTTAACTACGCCTTTAATGCGGAAACGGGTACGCTTTCCGGTCTTTGGAGGGGAGAGTTCGTGAACGTAGGTTGGGGTGGACAGGGGGCTGGGAACTTCAATCCGAAGTCACGGGCGATTTCCTTGGCCCAAGACCTTTCCTTTCATGGCTTGCCCGATTCCGAGACTCCTTGGCCCTTGCTTCCCGTGATGAACAAAGAGAACCCAGTAAATCCCGATCCTCTCTATCCGAAGAATCTTGGCTACCAATTCCTTGGATATTCCCTCGACGACGATTTTGTTCCCACTTTCTCCTATCGTATCGGCGAGGTCTTGATCGAAGACATGTCTCTCTCCGTGGCAAAGGAAGGCAAGACACTGCTTAAGCGTGTCTTGGAGATGGAGGTAGATGAACCGCAAACCATCCACTTCCGAGCATTGGTTGGAAAAATCGAGAAGGTTTCTGAAACCAGCTACAAGACACCTGACCTGCAGCTCAATCTTCATGCCAACGGAGCAACGCCCAATGCCTTGAGACCCCTTGGCTCTGACGAAAGTTCCTTCGAGCTTCTTTTGAACCTTGATTTGCCCAAGGGTAAATCTCAATTGAGGTTGGACTATGACCTTTTGCGTTAACCCTATACTTACTGTGTTTGCGGGCTTGTTTGTTGCCGGAGCACTGAATGTTTCATCCTGGGCGGAAGAAGTTGGCGACATGTGGGGCACAGCCAGTCGGGAACGCGAGTATTACAAACTGGTCAACCTTCCAATCCCAAAGGACTTGGTGGTAGAAGCGGGCGCCTTCGTAACTCTTCCTGACAAACGGATCGCAATCGGTACCCGGCGAGGCGACATTTATTTACTTTCCGGCGTGGACGAGGAAAAGCCCAACCCGAAATACGAGCTTTTCGCCTCCGGCCTCGACGAGATTTTCGGTTTGGCCTACAAGGACGATGCCTTCTATGTGAGCCAAAGCTGTGAGATGACCCGGGTAACCGATCGCAACACCGACGGCAAGGCAGACCTGTTCGAGGTGATTAGCGATGCCTGGGGCTACGCCAACTACCATGAATATGCCTTTGGCTCGAAGTTTGACCCCCAAGGTAATCTCTACGTTGCCCTGGGGTTGTCATCTTCGTATCATTCGCGGGCCCTTTTCCGGGGATGGGCCTTGAAGATTACTCCCAAAGGCAAGACCATACCAATTGCGAGCGGTCTTCGTAGCCCCGGAGGAATCGGTCCCAATGAGCACGGCGCCTTGTTCTACATAGAGAGCCAAGGTCCATGGAATTCTTCATGTAGCCTTAAATTCGTAAAGGAAGGAGGTTTTATGGGTCATCCCATCAGTTACAACTGGTACAAGTATGCCCCCGGCATGGGTGCTTCGCCAACGCAGCCTGAGTCCGGAGGGCGCATCGCAACCGAAAAAGAACGAGTCAAGCAACTGGTGCCTTATGCAGTTGTCTTTCCCTACATCAGAATGGGGAGGTCGATTACAGGATACGTTGTCAACAAAACCAATGGCAAATTCGGTCCATTCGAGAATCAGATTTTTCTGGGAGATTACACTCAATCCATCGTAATGCGGGCCACCACTGAAAAAGTGAAAGGGGTTTGGCAAGGAGCCTGTTATCCCTTTCGCGAAGGCTTCTCCACAGGTATTCTCAATGTCCAATTCACTCCCAATGGAAACTTGCTTTGCGGTGGGACGAACCGTGGTTGGCCAGTTCGCGGCATAAAGCCTTTCGCACTCGAGCGCCTTCAATGGACAGGGCGTATGCCCTTTGAAATCGAGCGAATAAATATTACTCCGCAAGGGTTTGACTTACGGTTTACAAAACCCGTGGATATTACAACTGGCGAAGACCCGAAAAATTACAAGGTGTCGACCTTCACGCATATCTACCACGGCGGATACGGTGGACCCGAGGTGGACGAAACCACTCCGACCGTGCAAGCAGTAAGGCTTTCCACCGATGGTCTTAGAGCTACCATTCAGCTATCGAACTTGAAAATCGGCCATGTTCACGAATTTGATTTCGTTACACTCCGCTCAAGGGATGGCGAAGAGCTTCTGCACCGTCATGCCTATTATACGGTAAACGAAGTTCCGTCGGCTCAGTGAGCCTGACTTCGATCCGCATTTTCCCGTAAATGGAGTTGCTCTTACAGAGGCAGAAAAGGAACGTGGCTAGAAATATCAACTACACGGGCCAACACTCCCAATCTTCTTTGATTAACAATCAGATTGGCGAGCCTTTCATTCAATTCAAAGTATGAATCAATACCAAACAGGACAACGTTGGATTAGCATGTCAGAACCCGAGTTAGGTTTGGGCACAGTGGTACAGGAAGCCAATGAACGCGTACACGTCCTTTACCCGGCTACTGGGGAAATGCGCTTGTACGTCTCCGAACTAGCTCCGTTGCAACGAGTGCAATTCAGGGTCGGTCAAGAGATTGAGGACCACGAGGGGACCAAACGTTTCATCGAAACCATCCGAGAAGAAAATGGAGTGCTTCTCTATTGTGGAGAAGGATGGGAACTACCCGAGGCTCACTTGAGCGACAACATAAGCTTGGACGGGCCGGAAGATCGCCTGCAAACAGGACATTTCGACGAGGCTTTTGTGTTTGGGCTAAGGCTAAAAGCCATCGAAATCATGCACCATTTGCGAAAGTCGCCCACCAGGGGGTTTCTCGGAGGGAGAATTGATCTCATTACTCATCAACTTTATATTGCTCAGGAAATCTGCAATCGTTCCGCACCCAGAGTATTGCTTTCGGACGAGGTCGGACTAGGTAAAACCATTGAGGCAGGTCTCATCATTCATCGCCGACGATTAACGGGACGGGCTGAACGCGTTTTGATTATAGTTCCGGAATCTCTCGTGCACCAATGGTTTGTCGAGATGCTGAGGAAATTCAACTTGTGGATGAATATCTTTGACGAGGAAAGGTGCTCCGCGATCGAGACATCAAATCCCAAAGTAAATCCGTTCTTGGACGATCAACTGGCGTTGTGCAGCATTGATTTTTTAGCCAACAATACCCTGCGAGCTAAACAAGCCTTCGAGGCGGAGTGGGATTTGATGGTTGTGGACGAGGCTCACCACTTGGAGTGGACCTTAGATCATGTGAGTCGGGAATATGAACTGGTGGAGGCTTTGGCCAATAAAGCGGAGGGGGTCTTGCTCCTAACCGCGACCCCGGAACAGTTAGGCCCCGAAAGCCACTTCGCACGCCTGAGAATACTTGATCCCAATAGATATTCGGACCTGTCTTCCTTTCTAGACGAAAACGAAAGTTATGCCGACGTAGCTCCAATTGCAACCGCGCTTCATGAGGGGCGTCCTCTCACGAGCAAGCAAAGAAGCTTCTTGGCTGCGATGCCGGATATAGAAGCCGAGAAGATAAACGACGTCGACTTGCTGTCCGCGCTACTAGATCGGCATGGCCCTGGCCGAGTAGTCTTTAGGAATACTCGAGCAAACATGAGTGGTTTTCCCAAAAGAGTTGCCTACTTACTGCCACTTGATCCGCCAAAAGAAGACCCGCCTGCACTTGATGACCAAGACGAATTGGAGCTTGAGGATTTGTATTACCATGAAGAGGATGAAGAACCCACCGAGGCAATAAGTTTCACACCGGAACCACGCGTCTTGTGGTTGGAAAAATTGCTTGAGGAGATCGGGGAAGACAAGGTGTTGCTTATTTGTGAAAGCAAAGAGAACGCCAAAGCAATCGAGCAAGCCATAGCCCAAAGGATAACTGTAAAGAGTACGGTATTCCACGAAGAGCTAACCCTCGTCCAACGAGACCGCAATGCCGCATGGTTCGAAGAAAAAGACGGTGCACGTATATTGATCTGCTCCGAAATAGGAAGTGAAGGACGAAACTTTCAATTCTCTCACCACCTCGTGCTATTCGATTTGCCAGTTGACCCTGAACTGCTTGCTCAACGGATCGGCAGGTTGGATCGGATCGGTCAAACGCAAACCATTCACATTTACGTTCCATACACGAAAAACGGTAGGGAAGAAGTGCTCGCCCGTTGGTATCACGATGGACTGGATGCCTTTGAGAATCATCTCGAGGGAGGAAATCTTGTGCTCCGGCAATTTGGCGAAGAGATCGGCGAACTCCTGGAAACCTTTAACGAATCCGTTGAGGAAGAGCACAAGCTCGCCAAGCTGATCGCAAAATCTTCGCAACAAAGAAAGATTATTGCCGAACAGTTGGAAAAAGGTCGCGATCGATTATTGGAGCTGAGTTCCAACCGACCGGAAGTGGCGGATGCGCTGGTCGATTCAATTCGCGACACTGACAGTTCACTTGAGTTGGAAACTTTCTTATTGGAAGTGTTCGATCACTTCGGCGTGCGAGTGGAAGAACGGGACAATCGAACCTACCTTTTGGATGGTCGTGCCGCGATAAACTGCGATGGATTCCCGGGGTTGCCCAAAGGAGGACTCGTGGGCACGTTCGACCGCAACTACTCTCTCAGCAGGGAAGATATAACACTCCTGACCGGAGATCATCCCATCGTCACAGGAGCTGTCGATTTATTGCTCGGGAGTGAGCAAGGAAACTGCAGTTTCAGCGTATGGGATGATGGCAAGGAAGAGCAATCCCTCCTCCTCGAAGCAATCTTTGTATTGGAGGCACTGGCCCCAAAACAACTCCACGCAGATAGGTTTCTTCCCCCCACCCCGTTGCGCTTTCTGATTAACCAAGATCGAGAGGTAGTCACCATGGACTTACCCGAAATGATCGATGGCTCCCCTTACGCCCTTCTGGATGACTTTAAAGTCGGTAAAGAACTGATCCCGAAAATGCTCGGCAAAGCCCGAAAGATGGCTACAGCGTTGGCAAAAAATTTAATTAAAGAAGCCACGGAATCGATGACGACCACCATACAGGGAGAACTCGACCGCCTCACCGCCCTTCGCAAGATAAATGATAACATTCGACAAGAAGAGATCGATCTCACTTGCAAACAGATGCAGGAATTGGCCGAAGCTTTGAGTAAAGCAAGAATTCGGCTCGATGCCATACGATTAATATTCAAAGGACCTCAGGAAAACGAATACACCGATTCAGAGGAGTAAAGAGCGTCATTTCAGTCTTCCATCGAGATCCGCGAGATGTTGTATAATATAGCTCATTCCTAGAGGAGGAATAGATTCGCCAACAACCTCGCGAACCAACCGCGGTGAAAAGTTCAAGCCAGGTTGGCTCCTGCCGTGTCGAACTCCTTCAAATTGATAGGCCCGATTCCAACTAGGATGATCGAGAGTACCCAAAATCAAAATCTCTCGGAGGGAAAGAACGCGATTTTGGTCAGGATGTCCTTTCATATCGCTGGAAATCACCCCGCTATTCATAGTTATGGTCGAAGCGGGCTTGTCCCAAGTCATCCGCCGATAGCTAGTTCGGAACCCACGCACGAGACGAGTTGTACCATTTTTTGATATTGTTGGTTTAGGTAGAGGCTTTTGGCAGGATCGACAAAAGACAACTTCCGGTGCATGACCCTCTGTTTTGCAATAGACGCAGTCATGGTTGTCGAATGCGGTCTTACCTTCCGAAGTATTACTCATCCAATAGTATTGGCTTTCGTTCCAAGATGGGACTCGGTGATAGGCGTCTTTCGAGTCGATGGGTTGGCTCAAGGAATCGAGTTGCGGTAAATGACCAATAGCTTCTCGAAGGGTCACGGGAGATGGCAAGTCGGGACCGCCGTGGGAGGGCCGAGGATGAAGGCCCGAAAGTTCCTTAGAGAAGAAATCAGATAAAGGTGGAATCTCTTGGACAATAGAAGGTAGGCGACTACCAATGGTGATGAGACGCTCGCGATGATGTGGAACTCCATAGCGACGAAAATCAACGATGGATGAGCGAATGGTATAACCAAGGGGTTGCAGGCGGCGACCTATCAGTTTGAGAATATTTTCGGGTTCACCCTTTTCGTTCCGAATGACCGTATTTTCCATTCGCCGGACATTCTCGATCAGAAACCAATCGGGTCTCAATCCCTCCAAGACATCTATACCCGGCAACACGAGCCTGTTACGTTCGTCTTCGGGCATTCTTTTTCCGGAACGAATGGCCGCCGATATTCTGCCCGCTCCATTGGCGGACATCCCTTGACAGGGTGGAGAAAGTGTAAGCAACCATGGACGCAAACCACCCAAACGTTTCTGAACATCACTTATATAGCCATTGGCCAATTTCCAAATATCGCCTTCTAAAACTTGCGTGTCAGGAAAGTTTAGTCGAATCAGCTCGGCCCTAGAGGGGATCAGCTCACAGGCTGCCGCCACAGGCACTCCCACCCCCCATTCAATTCCAACATCACCGATGCCGCCACCGGAGAAAAGAGATGCCGAAGCAAGAGCCACGTCATCTCCCAGCACACGAAAGCCATTACTAGATTCAGGTAGCTTGGATTTTATGGACTGTGTCTTTTTTGCCATTACTTGGAACGGGGGAAACAAATACCGACCTACACCATGATCAGTCAAGGTCGCCCGAAAAAACGGTCGCTCACAAAGATTTTCCAATGGACGTATGCCGCAGTTGGCACATCTTAATGAGCAATAATTCATTAACCCGTCACTATGAAAAAAACCCTCACATACTTTCTTTTCTGCACGATCCTCGGATCCGCTGCTTTCGCTCACGATCCCGCTACCGATATGGTCGATGCGGCCAACCGTTTTATTGCCTCGCTCGACGACAAGGCAAAAAAGGCGTCCTTATTCACTTGGGACAGCAAAGAAAGGGAACGTTGGAACTATCTACCCGACAAATTCATCAAACCAGATGGCAAACGCCAAGGCCTCCCCATAAAGTTGATGACGGCCCAGCAACGGATTCTAGCTAACGGTCTACTTTCCGCCGCCCTCAGTCACCGCGGGTATCTCGAGGCTACCACCATCATGACACTCGAGCAGATCCTCTTTCAAATGGAGGGACGCGATATACGAAATCCAGAACTGTACTATGTCTGCATCTTCGGCGAACCTTCCAAGGCGGGCAATTGGGGCTGGCGCTACGAAGGACATCATCTCTCTCTCAGTTTCACCCTTGTTAACGGACGTATTTTCTCGGTCACTCCTAGTTTCTTCGGCACAAACCCAGCCGAAGTGAAAGAAGGTGCATTCAAGGGTCTCAAGGTTCTGGCCGACGAGGAAAACATGGCTCGCAAACTTGCTCGATCCCTCTCTCCACCTCAGCGTGAAATCGGCATCCTTTCCGAAAAAGCCCCAGCTGACGTCCTCACCAAGTGGGACAGCGAGGTAAAACGAGACACCTTTTTTCCACCGCAAGGATTACCGATCACCAAAATGAACTCTCGCCAGAAAGGTTGGTTAGCCGAAATAGTCGAGGCTTACGCCGCCAAACATCGACCTGAAATCGTAGCTCAGATCACTAAGAAAAATCCGCTCATAGACCCCAAGGAAACTTATTTCGCTTGGGCCGGAAGTCGTAGTCCGGGAGAAGGCCACTATTATCGGATCCAGACACCAAAGTTTCTCTTCGAGTACGATTGCACGCAAAACGGAGCCAACCACGTACACGCTGTCTGGAGAGACTTCAATGGCGACTTCGGGCGTGACATCTTAGCCCAACATCATGCTCAATCTCACAAGAAAGCTGAGGGAGGTTGGGAAAGCCTTTTCGACGGCAAGACATTAAAGGGCTGGAAGGCAAACGAGAACGACGATTCCTTCAAGGTAAGGGATGGATGCATCGTAGCCAATGCGCCGGGCCGCTGCCATCTCTTCTACCAAACTAAGAAACCCTTCAAAAATTTTGAGTTCAAGGCTGAGGTAATGACACTACCGCACTCCAATTCAGGGATCTACTTCCATACCAAGTTTCAAGATGAAGGTTGGCCAAAAGCAGGATTTGAATGCCAAGTCAACAATACCTACCACGACCCCAAGAAAACCGCGAGTATCTATGGCGTGAAGGACAATCTTACGGCACCCGCTCAAGATGACGAGTGGTTCGAAGTTTACATCAAGGTCGACGGGAAGAAAGTTGTGACTAAGGTCAACGGAAAGACCGTCGTCGAGTGGGAACAACCTGCAGATGCAAAGTCCGGAGAAAATTTCGAGCGAGTTCTCGGCGAAGGTACGTTCGCGCTACAAGGACACGATCCCGGAAGCACGGTCCTCTTCCGCAACATACGCGTCAAGCGACTGCCCTAACAATCGGGAAGAACGCAATTCTCGGAATGTAGAAGGAGCGACCAAGGTCGTCCCTCCATCGGTTGTCGCGCAATCACGTGAAATCGCCTCCATTTGCAATGGTGGGGTTATCGAGTTATTGTCGTATCCGTAAGAAACAAAGATGTTTCTCCGATATACCTTGAAAGGATGAGAAAATGAGTAAAACCGACATCATGGAAACCCATGCGACCTCCGCCGGAGAAGCAAAACCGATAGCGAAAACACCACGAACGGACCAACGCGAGATCCATCCGGAAGACCCTGAATGGTTTCGCTACGTCACTTCTCTTTCCCCACAAGGCGAAAACGGGGCCTTCCTAACGCCGGACGAATTGCTGGACGTGAACATAGCGTTTGATCGCCTGCAAAGTTCCAATGGCGGCACACCCCGGAAACCAAGTGACGGGAAAACAGTTGCCGATGATGATGACGAAGAAATCAAGAAACAGATGTCCACCGCCTTTCGTCGAGCATTCGAGATGGTCAACCGTCAACAGCATGATTCTCCCAGCGAGGACGAGGACACACTCCTTTCGGCTGCAGGCGCTTCCCAAACTCTCAGGAACGCTATTCTGTATAACATTAGCGAGGGAAGAGATCCTCTCGAGGGAGTCGAACGCAGCCCGACCGCTCTCCAACTGGCTCGTCGTTATCTCAGCATGGTCGCATACGCGCCCCCAAGTTTCCTTCAAGGAATAAAGGTGCTGAATTATGTTAGAGGAACAATCACGGGGGAATTCGTCGTGCTTCTTCCCCAAGGCAGAACACATCGCGTTGATTTCAAGAACGAACTCGGATGGAAGGCGGATATTGAATTTGGAACGGGCAATGACAAAGAAACAAAGACGATTTACGCAAGAGGAGCGTGCATGAACGTCGTCGCGGGAACAGCTTACAAATTGCAGCACGGATTAGAATTTGATGAGTCTAAGATAATCTTCGAATCCGACGAAAAAGTGAAGCCTTGGTGGCAATTTTCGCAGGCCACCTAAGAACTCTCAAATTACAGATATAGGCGATAGCCTATTGCCTTCGGAGAAAAAAGGTCGAATAATTGGCAGTTAAACTTTGCCACTTAATAGACAATGAAAACTTCTCCTCTTCACACCAACGGATTTAGCCGAGTCGCCCTCCTGTTTGGCTACTTTCTTGCAAGCACAACTGCTTACGCGGACAATTGGCCGCAATGGCGCGGACCCGATGCCTCGGGCCACTTTGAAGGGACGGGTTTCCCGACCGAATGGAATTCCAAAAAGAATGTTGTCTGGAAAGTGAAAATTCCCGGACGCGGGCACTCTTCCCCAGTGGTAGAAGGCGATCTGGTCTGGCTCACCACCGCCTACGAAACACCCGCATCAGAGGAAGACGCCAAGAAACGCCTAAAGGTCAATACAGGCGGACAACCGTTAAACCTCCTCGCCAAAGTAAGCCTTAGAGCAGTACAGATAAACCCGGAAACAGGAAAAGTCCTCCGTGACATTGAGGTCTTTAATAAGGAAAAGCCGCAATGGGTTCATAAGTTAAACAGCTACTCCTCGTCTACGCCATGCCTTAAAGACGGTAAACTTTACTGCCATTTCGGTGCCTATGGCAGTGCCTGCCTTGACGCGAAATCCGGAAAAATTATCTGGAAAAACAATGATAAACGTCTCTGGGTCATGCACGAAAATGGTCCGGGAAGTTCCCCGGTCCTATGGGGTGACCTAATGATTTTTCACCTCGACGGTAGCGACAAGCAAAGCATCGCCGCTCTGAGGCAAGACACCGGAAAAATTGTGTGGCAAACCAAACGAAGCGGTAAGATGAACAGCAACCCGCAGCTTAAGAAAAGTTATGCCACGCCCATTCTCGTTGAAAACAAAGGCTCCGAGCTTCTACTTTCTCCCGCCGCCGATTGGCTCTACTGCTACGAACCCGCTACGGGCAAAGAACTTTGGAAACTACCCTACGGCCTACTTGGATTCTCAAATGTTTCGCGGCCCGTAGCCGGCAACGGCATGGTCTTTCTTTCCACTTGCTTCATGAAAGGAGAAATCCTCGGGATCCTTCTAAACGGGGACAAACTGCCGGAAATTAAATGGCGATCAAGATCGGCGCCAAAGATGCCCTCCCCCATTCTGGTCGACGATGAACTATATCTAGTCAACGACGCCGGCATAGCCTCCTGTCTAGACGCGAAAACCGGGGAACTACATTGGCGAGAACGTCTTCATGCTGAGTTCAGCGCCTCTCCCACTTATGCCGATGGAAAGATCTATTTTTGCGATCGAAATGGCGTTACGCATGTCGTTAAACCCGGCAAAACCCTTGAAGTGATCGCCAAAAATGAGCTCGACGGCACTGCCCACATGGCCAGTTTCGCTCCCTACGGAAA
>CAZXKR010000025.1:0-1207 GCA_964641305.1 uncultured Puniceicoccaceae bacterium
GCATGCAAATCCTCTAGAGCAAGGGTTTGAGAATCATTGCAGCACTCTTGAAAAGGCGTGCAGCCACCTTCTTGCGGGCAAAAAAACCAAGTTGTGGAAAATTGCCGACGTCTTTCCAGTTCTCGTAAAACATGGGACTTGATGGCGATACCGCTTCCATCCCCGGCCTAAGTCGAAAAGAGGAATAAATCCGAAAGGGCCAAGGGTCTATAAGGGGTAAGCTTTCCGAAATTCGATTAAGAATTCTGTTGCATGTGCGAATGACGGGAACTCCTTTCTGGATCGCAATCCGATAACTATTTGCCGGTGATGCAACCAACTGGATGTTTTTGCGAAGTCTTTTAGCGAAAGCCTTGTCCCTAACGATAAGACCGACTTCGGTATTGTAGTCGACCGAGCGAGGGTCAAAGTTGAAGGAACCGACATAGGAGACTTCTTCGTCGACCACCATGGATTTGGCATGCATTGAGAGGAAAGGCGGAGTACGTAGGTGGTCGTTGCGGCGATCGAGTCGGTGAATAGTTTTTTCCGAAGCATCTAGGCGGAACGGGAATGCAGGAAGGGATTTATCAATTTTGAAAGGAATCCTACGGTAGTTGACAATTTCATCGTTGGTTGGTCGACGAGACAGAAGGTCGTCGTAGGCCATCATCTTATGAATATCCGGTGGCATCGGCTTGAATTCCCACATCTCGAAGCCAAGTTCTTCCAAATAAAGCCGCTTTTCCTTGTAATTGGCGGCATACGTGGTCCAGCTGTCGGTTGCCGCTAGACTATTTGTGGATACGACAATCCGTAGATCAGGGTTCTTGGCTTTGATCTCACGAAAGAGAGCAATGGCTTTTTCGCTCAATACTACGTAAGGGGATTGTATGAAGATTTCTCTTTTGGCATTCGCCACTAACTCTGACAATTCTTGAGCAACGCGGGATTGTGACTCGGGGGATTGAATGGTTTTGTCGGGAGAATCGAAAACCCATTTGATTTCCTCAACAAATGCCATTGGCTTGATGAAGATATCAGTCACGTAATTGGCTTCGCTTGCCCTTTTCGAAAGTTCGCCGAAGAGGTGATTCAGCCGAAAGTGTTCCTTGGTCAGAAGGGAGGGGAAATCTTGGTCTTCAATCAGTTCGCGAATGTCCTCCAAATCTCTCGCAGGCACCGATAAAGCCGATTTCCAATACTCGCGAAAGGAATTTAGGGCAGG
>CAZXKR010000025.1:1307-11275 GCA_964641305.1 uncultured Puniceicoccaceae bacterium
ATCCGAAAATTGGGGTCGAACGAGGCGAGGAAAGCGACCATCTTCGGATCTTGCTCTCCAAACATCTGGTCGATGAGTATTTCTACTTGTATCCCACGTTGCTTGACGGCGCGCAAGAGCTCCCAAAGGACGTAACGGCCAGTCTCATCCGTTTTCCAATTGAAGGTCTGGACGCGGACGCTTTTTTGGGAGGAACGTATCAGATTGATGCGGGCGGCAAGAGCTTCATCCCCATGATCCAAAAGCAAAAGTTTCGCCTTTTTCTCGATTTTTGTTTCTTCGATGACTTTTCGCCAGAGTTCATAGGTTCCCAACTGCTTGGGATTGGAAAAGTCGTCGAAAGACTTTTCCGGAGGCATGATTGCCACCTCATTTGTTCTACAACTTGCTCCGCAAAATAATAAAACTACCGCAAGGATTAACCTGTTGCAGCATTGGCAAAAAGTTGGAAGAGGGGGTATGATCAAGTCGAGAAATGCTTTAATGAGAGTCAATTGTTTCCGAATCGTTACATTAGCACAATGTTCTAATTTTGATCTCGCGTCCCAAAAACAGATCAATACTCAGCAACTCTTGCCGGTGCGGATTTTACCTTAATTGGAATTATCGACCCGAAATCGTGGATGCCGCAAAACTGCGGCGAACATAAACGAAGAAACCAGAATGAGTGATGCCGATATCCAAGCCACTCCCCCAAATCCTGCCTGCGACAACACCCAATAACCCAGAAAAGGCGCCAACACGCCCCTTGCTCCAGTAAAAGCGACATGGGCTCCCATGTACTCGGTTTCACGCCCTTTGGGGGCTAGTTTCGTCACCCACAAACTCCACGCGATCGAAGAACCACCAGTTCCAATTCCAGCTAATGTTGCTCCCATGCAAACACCGATAAAACTCTCGGCGTTGAAATAGACAAGTGAGGCGAGAAGCAAAAAAACGTTCAACAAAAGACGAAAGCCGATGAAGTGGAGGTGATCGAACAACCCCCCCCAGAGGCGCGCACTCAAGATTCTAGCAATGGAAAACACCACCACGGCAACTAAGGTCACCTCCTCGTTGCTCATTTCCAATCCTCCTTCTCCGGCAAGATATTCAACACGCAGAGGCAAAGTCATCAGTACCCCAAACCCCATGACCATCCACCCGAAAAGCATCCTGCCGAAGAGTTTGTCCTCCCATGCGATGGAAAACCCTGAGAAAAAGGACACCTGTTTTTTCTTCGGCAGGTCCAGTGGTAGGGAAGGAATGGGAAGTAAGGTCGCTGCAGAAGCAAGTGCCACCAAGGCCATTCCCGCAAAAATCCATGAATGATTTTCCGGATTTCGATCTAGGTACACACCAAAACCGTAAGAAATCGTCATGCCGATGAGAGCGGAGATAATAATATTCCAAGACAGTCGACGACCTCGTTCTTCAGGAGCGTAGTTGAGACTGTAGACATGAATCATCAAGCTTGGTAACTGAGCCACGCAGAGTTGAGCCGCGACAAGGAAGAACGTGAAGCTAACCGCGCCTTCGGCAACGACCGCACCAGCTATGGAACCTGCGCACAATACCATTAGGCACGCCCCAAAGGTGGTCACGTTCATCCGAGACCGAGCTGCAATTCCCATTACCCAAGGAACAATCAACAAACCTGCCGAAACCGCCCCCGAAAGCAGGCTTTTCCAGGTTTCCGAAGATTCGAAGGCTCTTATTGCAACTAGTAACCCGAAAGTGGAAAAGCCTGTCTCCAGGACACCTGTCATGGTGCTCCGAAGCAAATCGTACCGGAAGGTAAGTCGTGCAGCTCCATCATTTGGATTATTTTGTTCTTTTTTGTTCATGCGAATGTTGAAGTTCCTGACCCTAGATGAAATTTTGTAAAAGAAAAATACCCGATGCGTTTGCAGAAGCAAGAAAACCGAGTCATGATAAATGGGGACTCAACAGTTGGCCTAGTTGAATCCTATCATGAAAACGCCGATTCTCATAGTGGACGCCAGCCCCGCCGTCCGCAGTTTTGTTTCGCGTCAACTTGACGCGGAGGGCTTTGCTTCGGTTTCTTACGGAACAGCCGCCGAAGTTCTGGATCGAAAGGAAATCAAATCCCCGGTTGTGGCTATCGTGGGTTTGCATCTGGAAGACATGGACGGTCTCGAACTCATTCCCGCCCTACTCCAAAGATGGAGCGAGTTGCGGGTCATCGTCCATACAGCAAAGGGCAACCCCGAAGTAGCCCGAAAAGCTATGATCAGTCACGCTTTTGCTTTTGTTAACAAGGTTGCCGAACCACGCGAACTCTTAGCCCAAGTGGAACGTGCCTTTCATGAGTCGGAACTCCATGCTCGTTCGCTCCTTAATCTCGAAATTACAAAATGGGCGGATCAATCAAGTACGGGCGGTTCGGCAGCGTACTTCAGTCGTGTGCCCGAAATTGATGACGTGGTGGGGCAGGGGAGGCGTCTCTCCTCGGGAACCGATCTCAATCGACGACTGAAGGGAACTCTCGACAAACCCTTATCTATTGAGGAATCGGCACTTCGCCTCGGTACACTTGCTAGAAATCACCCGTCTTTTGCCGCCCAAGTCATGAAACTCGGCAACCGTTCCTTTTACGGTTTTTTTGATCCCTGCCATTCCATCGATGAAGCCCTTACTCGTGGGGGACATTCCGAAATAAGACGCGTAGCGGAAATGATTCTCAAGAACGAAGTGCCCCACTCCGATCTCGACCTATACGGTCTCAAGGAGAAGGACTACTGGATGCGAGCCTATTGCGGGGCGTGCGTAGCCAAAACCATGGCACGGGAGGTAGGTGAGAACCCATCATCCGCATATGCTACGGCCCTCCTCCGTGACATAGGTCGCACCATTCTCCAACGGCGACGAGATGAAAACTCAAGTGGTTTCCTCGGTCAACTTACGACACCGATCAATCGCAACGGAGAGATTGCTCAGCTTGGCTATGACAATGCCGCCGTAGGTGCGGATTGGATGCGAAAAGGACGCTTCCCCGTAGTCATGTCAACCGCAGTGGAATATTGGCGGGAACCGTGGAAAGCGGGAGTATGCGAACCTCTGGCCACGCTTCTTTATCTTTCCGATCGGGCTGTTCGCGGCATGATGGAAGACCCTGAGCGCTTTCCCGAAATATTCACTCCCGACTCTCGAGTTCGTTTTTCGGGTTCAGAAAACCACCATCTTTGGATTGAAGCTGCCTACGATGCCTTGACCAACGCCGAATGGCTTCTGGGGGAAACTTCTGCAAGTTGGAATTGAGGCGATTTAAGAGAAAACGTCAGCTGCCAAATTTTTCTTCGAACGCCTTTTCAGCTGCTTCATCTCCGATTAGGATGATCTCGCCGTCTTCGGAGAAGGTATCGTTTGGGGCAGGGGTGATGATGGTTTCTGCTACGTTCTTAATGGCAACAATGCTGCAACCGGTCTTTTCGCGTACATCACAATCCTTTACGGAGACGCCCACGAGGGCGGAGGGCGTCTTTTGGCTGAATACGTCGAGACCTTCCGTGACCATGAGGATTTCGGCTCGGTTGAGAAGGTTGAAGAAGGTGTTTGCGCCCATGTGGTCCTGCGACATGACAAAGTCAGCTCCCGCTCGGTGCAGAGGTTCCACGTTTCGGTGAAGGAAGGCTCGCGTGATGATTTGAATGTCCGGACGAAGTTTCCGACAGTATATGGTGAGATAGATATTGCTTTCGTCATTGTGACTGGTGATCACGACGGCGGGAGACTTGCTTATCCCGGCTCGCTCGAGGACAGAGCGTTCAGCAGCGTCGCCAAGTATGGAATCCTTGATTTTACTGGCCTTTACCTCGTCAGTTTCGACAACGCGATAGGGAACATTTGTTTCCTCTAGGGCGGAGGCAGTTGCCCGGCCTACGCGTCCCGCACCGATGATGATGACCGGCGAGTTGTTGGTCTCGTAGTGACAGAACTTTTCGTCGTAACTAGAGAAGTTGCTTTTCGTTCCGGCGAGTAGGAGAACGGTGTGATTTGTCAATACGGAATCAGGATCGGGGTTATCGAAGTGTCCACGTTCCCACATACCCACGACGTTGACCCCGAAGTCCTCGCGAAGCTTTGTTTCCTTGAGAGTAAGACCGACCAGAGGAGTACCATGAATGGTTGCTTCTGCGATAAGAACTTCGTCGAAAGAGCCTATTACGTGGGTACGCGTATCTGTACAGGAAATACGGCGGGCAAGAAATGTGCCCATCTGCTTGGCGTTGCGAATGACGTGATCAGCCCCGGCAAGGGTCAGCACGTCCTCGGAAGCGGTACGGGAACAATGGGCGGCGACAGTAACGTCGGGAGCGGCGTCTTTGGCGCGAAAAGCAACGTTGACGTTGCGGATGTCGTCGTCGGTGGCGACGACCATGGCGGCATTTTCAATAGAAGCCTTTTCGAAAGTTTCGATTTCGTCTAGGCTACCGAGCATTACGGGCATACCCATGTCGTGAATGCGGAGAGCCTCGGACAGTTCCTCTACGATAAGAACGAAGGGGTAGCCGAACTGACGAAACTTATCCATTAACGCGTGGCTTACGGAATCATAGTGAGTGATAATTACGTGCTGTTTCTCTACCGGGTCGAACTTTCGAGGAACGCGAGCTCCGGTTTGGTACTCCATGAAGGGCTTGTATAGGAACTCCATGAAAAAGAAAGGCAGGACGATGAAGAGGTAGATTACTCCCGTAAACATGACCACCATAGAGAAAACTCGTCCACCGTCTCCGACAAAGTGGATGTCGCCGTAACCCAAGGTGGACATTGTGGTTAGCACCCAATAGAAACATTCCACGAGGTTTATGTCTCGGGAATCTCCAATAACAAGTAGTTCCGCAGACATCAAGTGCCTGTAGACCGCCATGTAGACAGAAACGAAAAATAGTAGAATCAGGACGAACCAAAAGATGCTCGAGGCATTTCGAGTTTTATTGCGACGCTTGAAAACGCTTGGAATCGAGTGAACGATGTTCTTCACAATAGAAGGATATGATCAGAAAGAAGGTTTAATCATTCCTAAGTAGAAGGTCTAGTGGGTGCATTACAAGTACGGAATGATTTCCTTTTTGTACATTTCGTATTGCTTGGAAGGGAAGGGCGCACCAACTTTTGCTCCAATGCAGTGCTTTTCCTATCTTTTTTTAGTTTACTTGTTAATCTTGACTGGGCTTTCCGCCGATGATCTTGCATCGCCTGTACCTTTCGAAAGGCTCACCCTGCATAAAGGTCCCGAACCATTGACAAAAGGAGCCGTCACGAACGACTGGCCTCGTTTCAACGGACCGACCGACAATGCCATCTCCATTGAAGAGCCATTGATCAAGAAATGGTTGCCCGCCGGGCCAACTCTCCTCTGGGAAGTAAAAAAAGGAGAAGGCTACTCCTCGCCGGGGATCAAGGGAGAACGACTCGTTCTTTTTCACCGACTAAATGGAAAGGAAATGGCTGAATGCCTTCACCCCGAAAACGGCAAGCGCTATTGGAGTTACGAATACCCCGTAGAATATCGGGATCGCTACGGTTATTCGAACGGCCCCCGTACAAGCCCAGTCATTGACGGAGAGCGCGTTTATCTGCACGGAGTAACGGCCTGGCTGACCTGCTTGGATCTCAAGACGGGCAAACTCATTTGGAATCGAAACTTGGCGGAGGAATTCGCTGTTCCCGAATACTTCTTTGGAAAGGGGTCAAACCCGATCATTGCGGGTGGAAAATTGATCCTTAATATGGGTGGTTCCGAAGATCGGTGCGTCGTTGCCTTTGATAAGAAGACGGGGAAACAGGCGTGGATCGCAAAAGATTCGTGGGGTGCCAGCTACTCTTCTCCCACCCTGGCAAGGATCCATGACAAAGAGGTCTGCCTCGTATTAACAGGAGGAGAAAGTCGACCACCCAAAGGAGGGCTCTTGGTTCTTGATCCAAATACAGGCGAAAAGCTAGCTCGTTTTCCATGGAGGGCAGACAAATTCGAGTCTGCCAATGCGGTGCCACCCTTGCCCGTAGGAAAGAATAGGGTCTTCCTGTCCGAATGCTACGAGTTGGGTGGCGTACTTCTCGAGTTCAATGAAAAGTTCATGCCCAAGGTGTTGTGGAAGAAGCCCGACTTTAATATTCACTGGATGACCCCCATACTCTTCGGCAACCATCTTTATGGGGTCAGTGGGAGGCATCAGCAAGGCTCGGAGATGGTTTGCGTGGAGCTGAATACAGGCAAGGAGGTATGGAGAAACCGCATCGCCTGGGAGCAAGATATTCAAGGTCGAAAACTTCGCCTCGAAGCCTTTCGCGCCTCCCTTCTTCGTGCTGATGGACATTACTTATGCCTTTCAGAGCTTGGAAGCCTGCTATGGCTTGATCTTTCCCCAAAGGGTTCGGAGATTCTTTCCTCAACCCAGCTTTTCTTTGCTTCGGGCACCTGGACTCTCCCTGCGGTTTCTCGGGGTCTTCTTTACGTCATGCAGAACGAGACCGATCGTATGTCCAATACTGGCACCCGCATCCTTTGCTACGACTTGCGCAAAAATTGAGGCGACAATGACTACACCTCGCGACGAACTTGTCGAGGTTTTGCCTCTATCCGGTTTCGACCAATCTCTCACCTATGCCGTTCCGCTTCCGTTTCGCGGAAGATTGGCGATAGGTTCCTTGGTTCGAATTCCTCTTGGTCGGAGGCAAGTGATGGGTATCGTCACGAGCCTACTCCCAAAGGTAAAACCGGAACCATCAAAGTTGAAGTTTCTCATTACCCTTGCTCGAGAAGAACCCGTACTCACTCCAGATCTCGTTTCTCTGGCTCGCTGGTTGGCCGATTATTATGCCGCCAAGCAGGAATCTGTCCTTGAAACCATGATTCCCGCCGCCGTTCGTGATGGAGCCAAGGAAAAGACTCGTCGACTGATTGAAATTAATCGCGAAATCACCGAGGAAGAAGCTACCGCTCTCGTGTCTCGAGCTCCCAAGCAAGCCGAGCTACTCGCATTTTTGAGAAAGCAAGGCAATCCTGCTCCCCGTGAGGCTACATTGCAAGCACTTGGCGTTGGTGCGGGCGCTTGCGACGGACTTGTCGAAAAGGGGCTGGTCTTGGAGAATAGAGAAAAGGTGAACCGAGTCGCCTATGACGATGAGTTTGCTACAGGAGAAAATGTTGCCCGTGAAGCTCCCAAGCTCACCGATGAGCAAACTGTTGCCGCGGATGAACTGCGAGCCTGCGTGAAATCCAAGGAATTTGCGGTTCGCCTCTTGCAAGGAATCACCGGTTCGGGGAAGACGGAAGTCTACTTTGCAGCCATGGAGGATGCTCTGCAGTCAGGCGGATCCGTTCTGTTTCTACTCCCTGAGGTGGCCTTGGCTCCACAAACCGTGGCTCGGCTACGTGGCCGTTTTTCGGAAGAAGATACCGAAGTCGTCGTCTGGCACAGCCATCTTTCAGCCGGCGAACGCCTCGATGCTTGGAGCGCCGTCGCGTCAGGTCGAGCCCGTATCGTCGTGGGGGCGAGGTCCGCTGTTTTCGCTCCCTTGCGAAACCTGCGCCTAGTGGTAGTCGACGAGGAGCACGAGCCCGCCTACAAGCAAGAGGAGACCCCGCGTTATCACGGTAGGGACGTGGCGGTATATCGTTCCATGCTGGCCAACGCCACCTGCGTGCTCGGTTCCGCCACTCCATCGCTGGAGTCCGTTCGAAACGTTCGGTCCGGAAAATATGGCATGATCGAACTCACACATCGCATAGATGGCCGAGAACTCCCTGTCGTGCACATCGTGGACATGCGTCGCGAAGCTTTAAGAAGGGATTCCAATCCAGTGCTTTCACGACCACTCGTGGAAGCACTGCGAAAGCGTTGCGCCGCCCGCGAGCAAAGCATTCTCTTTCTCAACCGGCGAGGTTTCAACACAACCATGCTCTGTCCCGAATGCGGACATGTCGAGCAATGCAAGCACTGCAGCATTTCCTTGACCTTCCATCGAACCGACAGTCGCCTCCGCTGCCATCTATGCGGACACCAACGCAATGCTCCCAGAGTTTGCCCGTCCTGCCAATCCCCGGAAATCATTCGCAAGGGGCACGGCACGCAGCGAATCGAGGATATTGCCCGAGACATGCTTCCCAGTCGGGCCGTCGTCGTTCGGATCGACGCCGACGTAATGACCCGCAAAAATCTCTTCCGTAAAATCCTCTCCGACTTCCGGAAGGGCAGGATCGACGTTCTGGTGGGCACTCAGATGATCGCCAAGGGCTTGGACTTTCCAAATGTCACGCTGGTGGGGGTCGTCGATGCCGACCTCCCTCTCCGAATGGAGGATTTTCGAGCATCGGAAAGGGCTTTTCAATTGCTTGTTCAAGTGTCCGGAAGGGCAGGTAGAGGGGATCGAGCAGGGGAGGTCTTCGTACAGTCTTTTGCACCTCATGCCCCCAGCATTCAGTATGCCCGCAGGTCTGACCTGACAGGGTTTCTGGACGACGAATTGGGGCAGCGAAAGGAATTTCGATATCCTCCCTACAGGCATCTGGTTCGGCATCTTTTTCGCGGTCGCAACGACGACAAGACTTTCTTCTTCGCAGAGCAGTGGGTGCGACACATTGAAGGGAAACTTCCGTCCGACGTCGAAACTCGAGGTCCTGCTCCCGCTCCGATCGAAAAGATGAAGGGGCGCTACCGTTTTCATCTTTGGTACTTTACCGAGTCGGTCACTCGATTGGTTCCCGTACTGACGAAACTCCGAGAAGAATTCCCGATGGACAAGGACATCATCGACGTTCTCGACGTCGATGCAGTTAGCCTCAGTTGATTGCCGAAATCCTAACCCCCACTACCTTTTTTTCGGAAGCGGTGGTGGCTACTTTAAGTGCGGGGCGTTTGCGTGCGTCCAATTCTCGGCTGCATCCTTGTCGATACGCCGCCAAGCGGTAAGAGCTTGTCGAAGAGCCGTATCCTGTTGCTTCTGATCCACGATCGATCGAGCCCAGTCCACGGCGCCCGCAGGATCTCGGCCCGATATGCGGGATACGAACGCCCCCACCACGGGATCCATGTCCGTTGATCGTGGAAAGTCGTTCAGCCATTCCGCGGTCGCCACCGGGTCTCGCACAGCCCAATAGTTCGTCAATTGGGTCATCGCATGCTGACGGGTGCCTGTGTCTTCGATCTTGGCACTCCAGTTCGCTGCAGCTTTCGCATCCTTTCCGACCCATTGTCCGAGAACGGTGTTTATGATCCTGTTGCGTCCGTCTCCTGCTTCCATCGTGTTGGACCATTCCGCCGCGCGGCTAGGATCCTTTCTTGCAATTTGAGAACCGATTTGCCCCAGCAGAACCTCACGGAAATTTTGTTCGTCCCGCGGAATTTGGTCGGCCCAAGCGATGGCTTCGTCCACTCCAAGTTCGACATACTCCTGGACGAGATGATTAGAAGCTTGCCAGCGAGCGTTTCCATTCGGAAGTTCGAAAAACATAGCGGTCGCCGCCGCCAAGTCTTTTTCGGCTACGCCTTTGATCACCCCAGCGAGCAGGGGGTTGTCGCCAGTTTGGTTATCATTGTTGTTCTTGGCCCAATCGAAAGCGGCTTGCGAATCAAGAGACGCCCACTCGGCCAATGCTTCTGCTACGGCAAAGCGCCGTTCGCTTTTGGCGTCTAATTTTTCATTCGCATAGGCGAGAGCTCCAATTGGATCGAAGGTTGCCCAGCTTCGCATAAGCAGTTTCATCTCAAGATGACGACCGTATCCGGTCGGCAGAGCCTCAAAGGCGGCGATAACCAACTTAGAATTTCCCGCATCCATGGCTCGTACTGCATCCAGATACGCACCCAGACGTTCCACCAACCCACTGGCCTTCATGGCTCTCCGCAAGTTGGGCGGCAAGACGATCGCCTCTTCGGTCTGAGCCGAGTTTTCTGCTGCGGAAGAGATTGAGCTTTCAGCTTCAATGGCAGGTCCGGAAGGAACGATGATCGAAGAATTCA
>CAZXKR010000026.1:0-7358 GCA_964641305.1 uncultured Puniceicoccaceae bacterium
TCAGCTGCCTTACCTTGTTCCGTATCGAAACGCTTAACCAGATCGTCAATGCGAGATTGGGACTCGGACAAGGACTGTTCCATATCACCGACTACGGGAACTCTTCGGATGGCGCCTTGAGTCGCCTCTTGGAGGGCAATTTGGGATTGTTGTAATTCTTCCTCCAGAGACTTAATGGTAGAGGCAAACTCAAATTCTTTTCGAGCCATTATGGCACGAGCATTTTCAAGAGCAGATCTCGAAGAATCGAGATCTTGATGGGATTGGCCGACATTATCATTCAGAGAACTCATGCTTTCTGCCAGTTGGGCCCGCAGTTCCCTGCCATCAGCTTGAGCTTCATTCACAGCCAGTTTAGCTGCGTTCAACTCCAACAAAAGGTTGTTTATATATTCTGTGCTCACGCCAGTGTTCGGCTTGTCCTCGATTTGCTTCATGGTCTGTCGCAGAGCTGTCAACTGGGACTCCAGTTCTTTTTTCCCTTTGAGTTCGTCCTGTAAGCGAGCGATCTCGGCCAATGCCTTCTCGGGTTTATCGTTCGCTTCCGTCATCGAGCGACGTAAGTCGGCCAGCTGAGATTCAAGTTCTTCCTTGCCGGTAAGTTCAGCCTCCAATCGTGTAATCTCTACCAACGCCTTGCGAAGTTCATTCCGTAATTCGTCGGATAGCTTCGGATTGGCGGAGGCTTGTGCTGACTTGGCATCCTGCAGGGCCGTCTGGGTTCTCTCCAATTCCTGCTGAAGTACAAGTAAACGCGAGGCATCAGCTCCCGAAGACATGGCAGAGGCACGAGCACTATCCAATTCCTTGCGAGTCCTTTCCAGTTCGTTGGAAAGAGTTCGGATCATTGTGTTGGATCGATCTTGTTCCGAAAGAAGGGATTGACGAGCAATCTTCAGTTCTTCCCGAGATGTCTTTAATTCAGCCTCCAATCGAGACACCATTTTACTCACCGCTTCAACGCCTGAGGCATTTTGACCTCGAGTCTTGAGCAAAGCCATACGAGATTCTTCCAGTTCGCCAACTAAACGCTCCGACTCCTTGACGCTTGTTTGAAGGGAAACTATTTCTCTGTAGGCTCTTCTTAAATCACTTTGCAACTTCTCGGTATCTTCAGAAAGAGCGACTTGCAGATTATGCGAACTCGCTAGTTTCGCACGCAATTCCTCTATGCTGGAAGCGGATGAACGCTGGCCAGCTGCAGTCTGACGAGCAGAACCGATGTCAGCCCCTTCGGAGAGAATGGATGGCTTGAAACGAGAAGCGGTGGCATCCTCCTCAATCTTCTTAACCGCATCGCTTATTCCTCGCGGACCTGAAGAAAGGGCCACTTCGGATTTGGGAGGAGATTCATTGTTCTTCTCGCCTGTGAGGCGAGACTGCGCAACTTGATCGAGAATTCCTGAAACTTTCTTGCTAAGGGCGGTCGCCATTATACTTCCCTCCTGTTCACCTGCCTTGACCAACTGAGCTACAGCACTCAACTCGTTATCTACGCGATCAAGATTTTCTGAAACTATTTGCAGAATAGGTAATGCCTCATCCGGATTACCCCCGGTGTTATCCAACGCATCATTGAAAATTCCCTTGGTTTCCTCAAGACGACCTTCGATGCCCGAAAGTGTTCGAGCCGTTTCTCCTTGCCGACGATCCAATTCACCTTCCACTGCGGAAAGTTCTTCGCCTAGTTTTGAAACCTCTGTCGACAAATCTTCAATCGCTTGACCTGAACTGGCGGGTATACCGTTCCGAGCCTGCTCGAGATTACGGGCAATACGATCCGTTTCTGATCTGAGTCTCAGACGAGCTTGCGCCTTGGCGAGATCTGACATCCGGGCATCGAGAGTTTCCAACGACTGCCTGATTGCAGTTGCTTGACTCTTGCCATCTAGGGAAGGAGTCGGTGGCGGACTCTCTAACTGACTGAATGCAAAGGTTACAATTCCAAGCAACAGCAAGGTCGAGGCGACCCAGCTGAGCCTTCGAGCAGAAAGGCGTGGCTTTTTCATGTGTGAACATATTGTTCTCGCGCACAAACTTGGCAAGAACGGATTTCCGAGGGTCGCTCGGCGGAGACCTAGACGGATTAGACTTTTGGCTTCTGCCAAGGATATACCGTACGAGGTACGCCAATCAATTTTTCCTTCAAGTCACGACTGGCGAAGCGGGCAAGATGGTAGATCAAGTCGTCCGTCGACTCGATCTCTTTACCCGTATCCTTGCTCGCCTTGTGGTAAAGGTCACGCAAGTAATCGTTGAGACGGGCTTCCTCTTCATGTTTGGACAATTTGGTCTCAACCTCGCTCTCAATCGAACGACGTTTTTCTCCTTCGGGAAGATCGTCAGGGACGGAAATGGTTATGTTGGTCATAAGAAAGAAAAATGACTTTAGGATGAAAACGATCGATAGTGCAAAACATTTTTCAATCTTGCCGAAAATCGATCTTAAATATATCAAGAAAGAGACTTAGCGTCATTGCCCGGGTGGCGGAATTGGTAGACGCGCCGGATTTAGGATCCGGTGCCGCAAGGCGTGAGGGTTCGACTCCCTCCTCGGGCACCAAAAAAGCATTATTAGAAGGCGTCGCCAAACGCACCTTGCCAGATACCGAAAACGAGGGTCGCTGCGGTAAGGATGAACAAGGTCAACTTTAGGATGCCTCCGAGTTTGAGTCCGTCCCAAGGGTCGGGATCGACATCTTCCTCATCGGAAAATTTGGGACGAGGGAGAAACAGCGCTTCGCGCAACCAGCCGAAATAGTAGTAAATGGAAATCACCACGCCTACAACCATGGCGGCGAGAGAGAAGTAAAGCTTTGCCTTGAACGCAACAACGAAGAGTAGAAGCTTGGCGATAAAACCGGCAAACGGGGGAACCCCGGCAAGGGAACAAACGCCACAGGACAAGACGAAGGCAAGAAAGGGATTCTTTTGACCGAGCGCCTCGTAATGGGAAAATTCGTGTTCGGCGTCGTCGGGCACATTGGCCAAGCCCATAACGCCAAAGACGGCAAAACTGGCCAGAAGATAGGTGAAGAGATAAAAGATGATGACCCAGTCGGCCTGCAGAGTTTGGGAAAGCATGGCGGCGATTACACCAACTAGAAGATACCCCGCATGAGCCACACCCGACAAACCCAACAGGCGCTTGAGGTTGCGTTGGGCGCAGGCGGCAAGATTTCCGAAGAGTATAGTGAGGGTGGCGATGACCCCAAGGATCGGCAGGAGGAAATCGCTCATGCCCTCAAATGGGCCGTTCACTAGATTGAGAAGAACAAAAAAGCCGGCGGCCTTGGAGGAAACCGCAAGAAAGGCAGTTACGGGCATGGGCGAACCATGATAAACGTCGGGCACCCAGATTTGGAAAGGCGCAGCCCCGACCTTGAAGGCTATTCCCGAAATGATGAGAATAACGCCTGCCCGCAAGATGAGGTTGTCGGAATTGGCTTCAAGGAAATAGGCTAAATACCCAAATTCCAGTGGGTCATCCAGTCCCATCCCGACCGATACGCAGCCCCAAGCTTCGGGATTCACCGCCACTCCATACAACAGCACAATGCCAAATAGAAGAAGAGACGAACTGAGGGCGCCGAACACCAGATACTTGAGCCCCGCTTCCAACGACTTTGCGCTGCCACGCTGATAAGCTACTAGAACGTAGAAACAAATGGCCACCGTCTCCAATGCCACGAAAAGCATGAGGAAATGATTGCTTTGCACGAGAAGCATGAGGCCTGCCGTGGCGAGCATGGTGAGGTGATGAAACTCCCCTCCGGCCAACTTGCGTCGACGCAGGAAACTTTCTCCGAGAATGGACACCAGTAAGGACGCGAGGAGAAAAAAGCTCCGCATGACCTCTCCCCGAGAGCTTTGCCCCAGTAGACCGGAAAAGGTTTCGTGGTCGAAGGGATGATGCCAAATGAGATAGTCGATGAGGTGGAAGACGAGAAGGGAGGCCTGAAAGAAAATGGCGATGGGGCCGGCAAAAGAACGGCGACCAAGTTCTTTGGAACGGAAAAGTTCCAATCCGAGAACAAGGACGGCCCCTAGGGCCAAGGCCAGCTCGGGCCAGACCTCGAACCAGTCGTTGGAGTCGGCAAAAATCTTGAAGGGAGCGAGGTCAATCATGGTCGCCCTCCTTTGGTTTGGAAGATTCGTCGGTGGCTTCGACTGCCGTACCGTTGGTATCAACGGCCTCTTTCACTTCCGGTTCATCGGCGTCAAGCGCGCAACAGGCAGGCAAACCGCCGGGCTCCACCGACTCGAAGGCTTGGTAGCGAATACCGATTTCACCATTTACTCGGTCGGAAATCGTTCGAGGCCATAACCCGAGGAGAAGGAGTGCGGCTACCAGCAAACCGGCAGGAAGCAATTCCGAGAGATTTAGATCCTTAACGGGGTTTTCCTTTTCAAATTCAGCGAATTCCTCCGTCTGTTCACCAAAGAAAACCTTGGCCACTGCCCGCAGTCCAAAGATTGCCGAAATAATTATGCCGAGCACGGCAAGCCCCAAGGCAAAGCGAGTGCCCGGATCCTCCCCCAGGGACATAAAAATTCCGAACTCACCCCAGAAATTCCCAAAACCCGGAAGGCCTATGGTCGCGAGCGCGGCAGCTACAAAAATGCAGGCCAGCACGGGCGTCTTGGTCGCAAGTCCACCCATTTCATCCATTTCGAAAGTGCCGCACCTCCGATGAACGAAGGTGCCGACCAGAAACATGAGGGCCACGGAAAGTCCATGCGCAGCCATAAGCATGACGACTGAACCGGCCCCAAGAGCCGAACAAGTGGCCACCCCGAGAAAGCAGTAACCCATGTGCATCACGGAGCCATAACCCACCATGCTCTTCAAATTGTTTTGAGCCATGGTAACGAAACCGACGAAAAGTACGTTGCCCAAGGCCAACCATATTAGAAAATCACTCCATTGGGCAGCTCCGGACGGAAGTAGCGGAACCGCAACCTGAACCAGTCCATAAAGGCCGAACTTCTTGAGAACGCCGGCGTGAAGCATGGACACCGCCGTCGGGGCTGCGCTGTATGCACGTGGAGCCCATGTGTGAAAAGGAAACAAAGCCACCAATATGCCGAAGCCAAGGAGAAGAAGCCCGAAAATCTTGAATTGCGCAGACTCACCCAATGGTATCGTGGAAAGAAGGTTGATCAAGGTGGGGAAATCAAACTTCTCCGCATCTCCCATGACGTTCAAGGCGACCAGTCCACCAAGCACGACCAAGGCCCCGAGCGTAAGGTAAATGGTAACTTCAAGAGCAACGCTGCGACGATCTCGCCCGCCCCATAGTCCTATCATTATGAACGTCGGAACCAGAGCGAATTCGTGGAATAGAAAATAAAAGAACAAATCGACGCTGGCGAAGAACCCCATAAGGCCGGCCTGCATGAGGCTAAGCAAGGCGAGATACAGCCGAATACGCTCAGCCCCCGAATGGATGGCTGCCAAGCCTGCGGCGAGGCCCACGAAGCCGGCCATGGCAAAAAGCGGCGACGAAACTCCATTCAAACCTAGGTGGAAGGTAATTCCCAATTCCTGCAATCCGGTTCGGTCAAAAAGAACCTCATACTTGTAATCCGCTCCAACAGCGCCTTCAAACCAAAGGAAAAGAAGAACCCCGGCGACGAAGGGTACGCCAAAGCCAACGTAGGCCAATTTCTTGGCTGCCTCGTCGGTTGAGACTATCCCTGTGAACAAGCACAAAGAAACCGCCGTCGGTACCACGATCGACGCTAACAAAAGCAACTCTTCAAAGCCTAAATTCATTTCAAAAATGCCCGAACCAGCCTGCCGCATAGGCGAGAAAAGCAACGGTACCAACCAAGAACCAGAAAGCGTAGCCATGAATGCGACCCAAGTATAAAGACTTTCCGATCAAGGAAAAAAGCCCCGCCACTCCCGCGCTGCCGCGTACCATCAACCCGGAAATGAAAAGGAGTTCAAGCACTTCGAGAATTCGAGCAACACGCTGCTGAATGGAAGTCACGTAGAAATTGTATATCTCGTCGAAGAACAGTTTGCTGTAGCAAAGCTGAAACAGCGCAGGCGCTTTTTCAACGAGGGGATCCTCGTTGCCGACTTGACCGTAAAGGCGACGAGAACCCAAGGCTCCCGCGACCCAGGCGAAAGTGCCAAGGACCACCATCCACATATGACCCGGCATGCCGTGAACCACGTGAACATCGGCATGAAACGCGGCGAAGAGAGTCTCAGGCCACAGTGCCTCGAACCCACCGAATGCCGAGAGTACAGCCAAGATGACAAGTGGCCCAGTCATTACCGAGGGACTCTCATTAGCTTCCGCGACGTGCTTGGAACGGGGTTCCCCGCAAAAAGCGATCCAGTAAAGCCGAAACATATAGAAGGCGGTAAGAATCGCACCTAGGTAAAGAACTACAAAAACGGGAAGATTCAAATTGTAGGCGCCCAGCAGGATGGCATCCTTGCTGAAATATCCGGAAAGAAAATTAACTCCGGAAATGGCGAGGACTCCGATCAGGAAGGTGTTCGCGGTTATGGGCATGCGACGACGAAGGCCGCCCATCTTGAATATGTCCTGCTCGTGGTGACAGGAATGAATCACGGAACCTGAACCGAGGAACATGAGACCCTTGAAAAAAGCATGCGTGGCGAGGTGGAAGAGCGCCACGCCCTCCAAGCCCAAGCCGAATGCCGCGGCCATGTAACCGAGTTGCGACAAGGTGGAGTAAGCGAGGATTTTCTTGATGTCGCGCTGAACCAAGGCGCAAAAACCTGCGTACAGGCCCATGGCGGCTCCAAGCAAAGCAATAAAGGACAAGGCTTCCGGGGTAAAAAGAAAATCTATGCGAGCCAGCAAGTAGATACCGGCGGCAACCATGGTGGCGGCATGGATAAGAGCCGATACGGGAGTCGGTCCAGCCATGGCATCGGGCAACCACACCTGCAAAGGAAACTGTGCAGACTTCCCGATAAAACCGCAGGCCAATGCCAACGCGATGCCGGTAGTGGCTCGAGCGGGATCGGAAGCCATGAGCTGGCTCAGTTCGGAAAGGTTTACGGTGCCAAATATCCAGTAAGTCAACACGATGCCGATGAGGAAGCCGAAGTCCCCCACCCTGTTTACGATAAAGGCCTTCTTCGAGGCATCGGAAGCTTCCTTGGTATGAAAATAGTGGGCAATGAGCATGTAGGAGCTAAAGCCGACCAGCTCCCAGAAAACGAAAATCAAGACCAAGTTGTCGGCCAAGGTAATGCCCAGCATGGAGAACATGAAGATGGACAGACCTCCAAAATAACGAGCCTTCCCGGCATCGTCGGCCATGTAACCGAGGCTAAATACGTGAATCAAGAAACCAACGAAGGA
>CAZXKR010000026.1:7458-11140 GCA_964641305.1 uncultured Puniceicoccaceae bacterium
CGGAATTAAAAGAAGCGTACCGACGGTGATGTCCATGTTTCTAGTTCTTAAGCATGGCCAGATGCTCGGAAAATACGCTTTGCCGTTTTTTGTATAGGGCCACCAGCAGGGCCAAACCTACGGAAACCTCTGCCGCAGCCACGGTCATTATGAAGAAAACGAACAGGCTGCCATCCATGTTGGCGCTATGCCGGGAAAACGCGACGAGAGCCACGTTTACGGCATTGAGCATAAGCTCCAGAGACATGAGGACGAGTAGCAGGTTTCGTCGCAAGACGACACCAAGGAACCCGACCGAAAAAAGCAACACGGACACAATGAGGAAATCTTGAACGCCAATGGTATCCATTCCTTAGGCTTCCTCCGATTGGGGGTTCGTGGTGCCGGGAGAAGGACCATCGGCTTTATTGTGGGCGTCAACGTCATCGGTTTTTTTACTCAACACGATCACGCCAACCATTGCTGCAAGCAAAAGAAAGCCAGCCACCTGCAAGGGGAGCATATACTTGGTGAATAGCCCGTAGCCAAAGCTTTTGACACTCTTCGAGAACACAACGTTGGCACCTGCGGCCGAGGTTTCCTCGGTCACATCTTGCCAGTGATCCGCTGAATCGGTGGCCACCGTGGCCACTCCTGAATACTCGAGGGTCAGCACTGTCAAAAGCCCCACGCCTAGAAGAGCGATAAAACCGGAAAGAATACGTTTCTTGGACAACTTAGCTCCCTTGCCGGAATCAGGCCCAACGTCCATCAACATGATGATGAACAGGAAAAGAACCATGACAGCTCCCGCATAGACGAGAACTTGCAATACGGCCAAAAAGAAAGCCTCCAGCAAAACGAAAAGCGAGGCAACGCCGACCAAGGACAATATCATGAACATCGCGGCAGTTACGGGATTGCGACTTAGGATCACGGCCAAGCCCCCTCCCACCGATATGGCGGAAAAGACGTAAAACAAAAAATCGACTAGGCTTAGGTTCATCGTTCTTAGTGAGCGTTGCCCAATTCCTCGTCGGCCTTTTTCTTGTCCCACTTGAAGTGCTTGTCGGGCAAGGTTCCACCCAATTCATAAAGCTCTTCCTTGTTGTTGATCATTTCCTCGCGGGAATAACCGGACAGAGAATAATTCTCCTGAAGAAAGATGGCTTCCTCCGGGCAAACTTCCTCACAATACCCACAGTAAATGCACCGAAGCATATTGATCTCAAACTCTTCGGGAGCTTTTTCTACGTGAGAACGCTCCTCATCGTCCTCCGGCACGTGACCGGGAGTGATACGAATTGCCTTTGGCGGGCAAACAAACTCGCACAATTGGCAAGAAACGCATTTTTCTCGGCCATTGGGATCCTTGACCAGAGTGGGAACGCCTCGGTAGCCACGAGGTATCGACGGACGTTGCTCGGGATACTGGAGAGTCACCTTCTTTTTGAAAAGGTTGGAAAACGTCGTCTTTAGTCCCGATGCGATTTGAGGAAGATAAGTACGCTCGGAAAGAGAGAGCGGTTTGCGTTCCATTACGACTGTCTTGATCATCGGTTCGTCCTCAAAAGGTTCATGACGCGGCGGCTTGATCGAGGTAAGTCACCAAGATCACGTAGAAGATCAAGTTGACCAAGGCCAAGGGCAGTAGCTTGGCCCAGCCCAGCTTCATCACTTGATCATAGCGAAAACGCGGGAGGGTCCAACGAACCCAAATAAAGAAAAAGATGAGGCAGAAAGTTTTGGCAAGAAACCATCCTACACCCAGAAGAGAACCGATCAAACCCGGAGCCCAAGGATCGGCTACCCACGGCAAAAAGTGCCATCCGCCAAGAAACAAAGTCGTGAAGATAGCCGAGCCAATGACCACGTGAGCATACTCAGCCACAAAGAAAATCCCGAACTTGAAGCTACCGTACTCCGTATGAAAGCCACCGACTAGATCGGTTTCCGACTCCGGCATATCGAACGGCAAGCGATTCGTTTCGGCAAACAAGGCGACCAGAAACAAAAAGGCAGAAAAGGGCTGAATGAGCACGAGCCAAGCGGCGTCTTCTTGAGAATTCACGATGGAGACAAGACTTAATCCGCTTTCGGTCATGCCCGGGGCATTGACCCAAAGAAAAACGGGTAAAACCGAAAGCCCCATCGCGAGCTCGTAGGAAATCATCTGGGCGGAGGAACGAATCCCACCGAGGAAAGGATACTTGCTGTTCGAGGACCAACCGGCCAACACGATGCCGTAGACACCAAGCGAGGATATGGCGAAAACGAAAAGTATGCCCAGGTCTACGTTCGCCAATACCAGCGGCGTGGTGTGACCTTCGGCATTTGTGAATTCCCCGAAGGGCAGCACCGTCATGGTGGTGAGGGCGGGCACCAAGGCCACAATGGGAGAAAGGTAATAATAAAATTTGTTAACGTGTCCGGGAACGATTTCTTCCTTGAAGAGGAACTTCAAGCCGTCGGCCAACGGTTGAAAGATACCCAAGTCTCGTAAAAAAGGCCCGATAATGGGTATCGCGGAAACAAAGGGAAGCACGGTGCGATTAGGGCCGACCCTACCCTGCATCCATGCGCAGACTTTGCGTTCGGCCAATACCGTATAACCGGCAATGCTCATGACTACGCTCACCATTACGACGGCGTAGGTCACCTTCAATGCGAGCATCTGTATAAGTTCGATGTCCATATCAGTCGCTTAGGTCTTGGCAGTTTTGGGCTTAGCCTTCGCCTTTGTTTTGACTTTGGCCGGAGCAAAATTGAGGGACGGTCCCTCAACATAGGGAAGGTCAGCTAATTTGCCGGGATCCAGGGCGAGGCCATCAGAAGGAATTTCGCGAAAGGCGATTCCCTTGAGGCAAGATGCTCGGAGTTTGCCGATTTCATTCCAGAGAGATTCTAGTCCGAGAGATTCTGCGACTTCCCCCGACAACTCCGAGGCAATACGATTGAGGACAAGGAAATCGGGAACAAGGCCCGCGGGTCCGGGAACAGCTTGAAAGAATTTCTGCAGACGGAAATTTCGATTGATGAAGGTTCCGCTCTTCTCAAAAACTGTAAGGCCCGGCAATACGACGTCGGCCACCTTGCTAGTCTCATTCTCATGGGTGCCGACATACACGATCTTGGCCTTCTTTATCTGCTCTTTGGTGATGCCGAGGGAAAAGAGGTCTTCGTTCACCACGAGAAGCGTCTTGACCTCGCCTTTCCTCAGTTGAAGCCCCAATGGTTTCAAATTGTCGGAAGGATATTTTTTTACCATCCCGGTGGCCAATGCACCACGAAGGTTGGGTGAGCGGTCAGCCGAGAGCAACAAACCGTCGTCGTCGCCAAAGTGACCCGGAAGATGTGTTTTGGCCTTCGTTTGATCAGCTAATTTGCGCAAGAGATACTGCTCCTCGACGGAAGAACCGCAGGACCCCACAATCCCCACCTTGTCGTTGGAGAGCAATTCCACAGAGCGGGACACGGCGGCATCAAGCGTCACCTCGGTGCCATCGGATTGGTGAGTGGTCAAACGATTTTCGGCCCGAACCTGTTTGAATAGCTCGCGACCGCTATCAGTCATCCAAGTATCGTTTACGGCATCGTTGCGTCGAGGGGTGATCCGGTAAATCTGCCCCTCTCGACTTTCCACCAAGGTATTGGAACCGGCACTGCTTTCGGTACAAATGCTGGGAGACTCCTTCAAAAACCA
>CAZXKR010000027.1:0-11068 GCA_964641305.1 uncultured Puniceicoccaceae bacterium
GAAAATGCTACGGCAAGTGGGTGATTTGTTTTAATCTTCATGGCCATGAAGTGGTTAATGTTAAGAAGCTAGCTTTATCTATATTAGCCAAACTATGCAAAATGATACGTTTTTTTTTACTAAATTATCAAAGGAAATCTCAATTTATTTCACTATACCTTGTTGTTCAGCATCTTACGAGTTGAAAAAGTTCTGTTAAAAATGCAATTCAATCAGCTTTTGCCAGCATGAACGCGCCCCCGCACGTGCAAAGTGCATTCGGAACCCATGACCAAAGAGCAGGTCGAAGGTTACTGAAATCGCGTAGTGCCTCGGGCAGAAAAGTAATCAGGAAGAAATAAAACATTGCGAAACAAAGAGCGATGCCGGCGTTGAGCATGGTTTCTCGACGACCAACCCGGAGGGACAACGGCAATGCCATAATCGCCAAACAAATGGGAGAACATCCCAAGGCAAGGTTCTTGTGGAGAAGGATGGCGATCTCAAGGCGTTGGTCTTCGTTGGCGGGGTCGAGATAGGCTTGGTACAACTGGGAATAGCCCAATCTTTTGAAACTGGTTCCGGAAGAACCGTCGTTCAGGGGCAGTTCGAGAGGTTCGCTCCATGACTCGAAGGAAACGAAGGATGGGCTACGGGTGGTTCGGGGAACTGACGAGTTGAAGTCTCCCTCAAGGTCTATTCCCTCTAAATGCAAAGCTAAGACGCCCCGAACGGTATCACGACGAACTTTTGCTGATCGAGCGGATAGCACTCCAACCATACGGTCTGAAGCGTCACGAAAGGAAAGTCTCAAGTCTCGCCAAACGTCGCCCTCCACATTACCGGCCGCAAGTCCGCATCGCCTGACCTCGGGTCCCATCAGCGAACGTAAAGCGGTTGATGAATCTTGAGTATTTCCTTCCTCGGTTGCAGGAGGGATGTCAAAGGTCAGAACACCGTCACGCTTCAAGATGAGATCGAGGCTATCCAAAACGATTTCGGTTTTTCGCAAATCAAAGAGAGCTCGACTGCGAGGTCCCCACTCCCCGATTAAAAAGACACTCAGCACAGAGAACAAGAGCGAGAGCAAGATAACGGGGCAAAGCAATGTCCCCATGCCTAGACCGACGGTACGCATGGCCAAGATTTCCTTGTCGGCCGACATTCGCCCGAGCGAGAGCAGAAGCCCGACTACAAACCCCAAGGGCAAGGCATAGGAGGCGGCATAGGGTATCAACAATCCGGACAGGGTAAAAAAGGTTTCGGGCGAATGGAAAAGAGCTTGGAGGAAATATTCGTCGTTTCGGACGGCATTTCCATAAAATAAAATCACACACACCACTGCAAAAGAAGCCGAGGTCGCTATGCTCACTTCTCGGAACAAGTAACGAAAAAGCAGCGAATTTCTCCTCATTTGACTTCTTTATCCGCAGCAAGCAACATAGGGGCAACCCGTGCCAAGTCATCGGGAGTATCCACCCCGATGGAGCTATCATCGGTCAAACCCACGGCAATGCGACACCCGTGTTCCAAGGCACGCAATTGTTCGAGCTTTTCAACCTTTTCCAGATCGCCTTGCGGAAGAACTGTAAATGCACGAAGAAATTCTGCCGTGTAGCCATATATTCCGAGGTGACGAAGCAAGGGTAGACTCTTCTGTTCCAACACTTCCAAGTCGTCTCGTGGATAAGGAATCGGTGCACGCGAAAAATACATGGCAAATCCATTAGCGTCTCGTACCACCTTCACGACATTCGAATCTTTGAAGTCATCCGAGTTGACTATGGGGGTGGCCAAAGTGGACATATCGGCCTCGGGTTTTTCAATAGCTTCTTTCAAGGCGAGTATTTGACTGCGAGTGACAAGGGGTTCATCGGCTTGAACGTTAATTAATCGCTCCGCACCGATAGTTTCGTTGGCTGCCGCAATACGGTCTGTCCCGCTCGGCAAATCCGGGTTGGTCAGAATAATCGAAAAACCCGCCTTCTCCAAGACATCCCCGATCTCCTCGCTGTCCACAGCAAACCAAAGTGGAAACTCGGGAGCTTCTCGAGCGATTCGCATGGCTGTCCAAAGAATTAGGGGTTTTCCGGAAACCTTCGCCAAAAGTTTGCCGGGAAAGCGAGCAGAAGCCAATCGAGCCGGCACCACAATTACGGTTTGCTGCATCAAGGATTGATCCATAACCCCATTCCTTGCCGACAATTCCCTCGACAGGCAAGGCATTCCTTAGAGAGGGCTTTCTTGACGAAACCGGGCTTTTGCACAGAATGACGAATCTTACATGAATTCCGCAACTCTATCGAAACCCACTCTGGATCGTTTTTCCCTGCCCGACCGGCATGGGCGTTTTGGTCCCTATGGGGGCGCATTCGTGCCCGAGACACTCGCTCACCCGCTACACCAGCTCACCGCTGCCTACGAGGAGACGAAGAACGATCCCGCATTCCAGAAAGAGCTAAAGCAACAATTGAATAGTTTCGCGGGACGACCGACGGGGTTGTACTTTGCCGAACGCCTGACTCGGGAATTGGGAGGAGCCAAGATTTACTTGAAACGCGAGGACATGCTCCATACGGGAGCCCACAAAATCAACAATGCTCTAGGTCAAGCTTTGCTGGCCCAAAAAATGGGCAAGAGCCGCATTATCGCAGAGACTGGAGCCGGCCAGCACGGCATCGCTACTGCTGCAGTCTGCGCGAGGTTTGGATTCGACTGCGTAATTTACATGGGAGCGGAGGACATGCGGCGGCAGGCTCTGAACGTATTTCGAATGCGTTTGAGTGGAGCCGAGGTGAGAAGCGTGGAGGCGGGCAACCGTACACTCAAGGAAGCAATCAACGAAGCCATGCGCGATTGGGTCACCAACGTGAGGAGCACCCATTACATTTTGGGCTCGGCCTTGGGTGCGCACCCCTACCCCGGAATGGTTCGTGATTTCCATCGAGTCATAGGCACGGAAACCAAAGAACAAATCCTGGAGCTCGAAGGGCGTCTTCCCGACGAGATGGTCGCCTGCGTGGGTGGTGGCAGCAACGCCATCGGCTTCTTCTTCGATTTCTTGGAAGAGGAGGAAGTTCGCCTTGTGGGCGTGGAAGCAGGTGGACGATCTTTGGAAGATGGCCAGCACGCGGCTCGATTCGAAGGGGGACGACTGGGCGTGCTTCAGGGTTGCAAGACATGGATTCTCCAAAACCATGATGGCCAGATTAATCAGACGCACTCTGTCTCCGCCGGCTTGGATTACGCCGCCATCGGTCCCGAGCACGCCTTCTATCGCGATAGAGGTCGTATAGACTTCGCCAATGCAGGAGACGACGACGCCCTATACGCCTTCCGGAAGCTTTCCGAGGCCGAAGGCATACTCCCCGCACTGGAATCGTCTCACGGACTCGCCTACGCCTTCAGAAGAGCTAAAGAAATGTCTCAGGATTCAATTCTATGCATTAACCTTAGCGGACGTGGAGACAAAGATGCGATGGAAGCCGCCCGCATCTTGGGTGAATAAGCCCCAATGACATGAATAGCATGACGGGCTTTGGGCGAAGTTGCTTTCGCCATGAACAATTCAATATCATTCTTGAGGTTTCATCGGTAAACAAACGTCATTTTGAAGCGGTTTGCGCACTACCCAAGGAGTGGCAGTCGCTCGAAAGGGCACTGTTGGAACGGGCTCGAGGCAAGATTCAGCGAGGACGCTTGCGTATCCATGTCCGACCTGAAGAGGCAAGCGTACAAAACAGCTCAAATGATTGGCTTGAGAAAAACCTTGCCGCCGACTTGGATAAGCTCGAAGCGTTTGCCAAATCTCGCGGGATTCCCTTCGAGCCGGACGCTCACTTGATTGCTCGCTTAGCATCCACTAGACGATCCGAGAGTGGTCTCCCGTCAGCAGATGACGTCGAATCCGGCCTAATGAAAGCAGTCGACAAGGCTCTAGAGGGTCTCGTGGCCATGCGAGCAGAAGAAGGCAAAAGACTGGCGAAAGATCTATTCGAGCGCATTGGCACGCTCGAAACATTTGCAGTGGACATAGAAACTTCAGCAAAAGACACTGCCAATGAATGGCGAGACAGACTTCTCGAACGGTTGCGGAAAGCCGACTTATCGATCGATCTCGATGACGAACGAGTCCTCAAGGAGTTTACCCTTTTCGCAGACAAGGCAGACATATCGGAGGAAATCACCCGATTGCGTAGCCATTGCATCCAGTTCCGAGAGAGCCTAGAGTCAAAGGATGCCATCGGCCGGAAGCTCGAATTCGTCCTCCAAGAGATTTCGCGCGAGCTCAACACCCTATGCGCGAAAGCCTCTAGACCGGAAACCAACCGCCTTGGTCTGGACGCCCGAAATGAAGTGGAAAAGCTACGCGAACAAGTCTTGAACTTAGAGTAGGTGAAAAAGATGGCGCAGCCCATGCGACACCTTTTTCCCGACACCTAACTAAGAGTCCGAGTTCTTATTCGTCTCGGATGCCAAAACTGCTTTCTTCTCCTCAGCCGCTTCACGAAACCCACGAATGATATAGCTAAAGACTCCCACGAAAATAAAGGAGTCGGCCAAGTTGAATATCGGGTAGTCATAATCGAGAAGGGGAAGGTAAACGTCGATGAAGTCCACCACGCCCCGAGGGTATCCTTCGGCAGGTGTCCGAAAAAGCCTGTCGCAAAGATTCCCGGCGATACCACTGGCAATCAGGCCGAAAATAATTTGAGGCCCCACCTTTTCAAGCTCCAGGCTCTGGCGAAATAAATAAATTCCGATCAAGGCCACAAAAGCAAGTGCAGTAAGCACCTCCGGAAAATTGGAAAACATACTCCATGCTGCACCGGGATTGGTGATGTAGGTGAACTCGAGGAACGCTTCCGGACCGTCAATAAAGTCCAGCACCAATATGGGGTGCTCTCTTAATTCCGATGCATGTCCCTGAGCCCAAGACTTCGTTACTTGATCCGCAACAAGGCCACCTAGAAAAAAAGCCCAAAAACGGACTGCATTCATAGTATTTAAGATTGTTGAATGATAGAACTCGTGCAAATGCCTACGCTTCGTCGTCTCCGAGACTGGCTTCAGACAAGGTGGCAAAAACGCCCCCTCCTCCTGCGTCTTTGGGAGCACGCCCATGCTGCTCGTATTCGGCCTGCCCCTCCAAGGAGTAACGAGTATAGGGCACGGCTTTGAGGCGACTCTGCTTGATGGGTTTTCCAGTTTCTTGGCAAACACCGTAGGAACCATCAAAAATTCGATCTATGGCACTCTCGACCTCATGAAGCATCTCCTGCTCACCTGCAACCATGGTAATCGCCACATCACGATCAAATGATTCTGAACCCGCATCGGGAGAGTTGACGGAAAGTTCACCCGAACTCTCTTGGGCAGAAGCGCCGATGGTATCCTCGGAACGTTCTCCCAAACCGACCTTCAACTGATCGCGCAACTTGATGAGGCTAGCATAGAAGGGTTTCCATTTGGCAGGCACTTTTGAAGCGTCACGATCAGGGCGAATTGCATTTTTCTTAGGATTGAAACCAAGAATGTCTGCAACCGAAGCCGACTTGGTTTTTTTCTTGGCAAAAGACTTCACGGGTTTTGAAGCAGCTACTGCTTTCGCGTTGCGATTGGATTTTCCGGAAACAGGCGCATCTTTTTCATTCTCGGTATCCTTCTTGCGGTCGAGAATGGATCTAACGTCGTCCAAGCTAAAACCAACTGCGGCAACTGGAGAAGGAGAGACTGGAGCATCCTTGGAATTCGCTTTTTTCGTTTCGACCGCTGCGACAGCCTCCGCCACATTAGTAGGAACAATATCCTCACTGTCCTTTTTAGCTGATTTCGCCGGCGTTTTTCTAGTTTTTTTGGGAGAAGCCTTCTCCGAAGCCACTTTCTTGGTTGGTGGTTTCTTGGCAGGACTTTTTCGAGTAGACGAATCCTTCTTAGTCGATGCTTTTTTCTTTACCGAAGTAACGGCAGAAGCCTTCTTGGCGACCGGCGTCTTTTTAGCGACGGGCTTCTTGGCAGATGTCGACTTCTTGGCGACAGACGTCTTTTTAGCGATAGGCTTCTTTGCGGATGTCGACTTCTTGGCGGCGGACTTCGCTACCGATTTCTTGGCGACGGTTTTTTTGGCGACGGGCTTCTTGGCAGGTTGCTTACTCATAAGAAAACAGTTTTCGGTATTGTTAAGAAATCACTCTGGCGGACAAGGCATCTGCGCATCTGGAAGAAACTTCCCCCCAAGGTTCAACGTATGTTAATTCGGGCACCCACCTCCAACTCCTGGGGCAGCGGACGCCCGAAGCATGCCGAACCTCTACGGTGGGTTCTCCTTGGGCGTTGGGATCGGCTGTCAAAATCACGCTGGACGTAATAAACAATTCTGCCAGGCAGTCCTTATTACGACTGAGCGCAGCAAAAGTTTCGTTATCAGGATGACCGAGAATTTCAACCTCGGCGTCCAACGACTGACCAATTACTTTCTCCACTCGAAGTTTTTCCAGAGCTTCATTCACCACGGTGGTCTTAAAAGCGAGAATGGTGCGAACATCTTCGACTTTTGCCCCTCCTCGCCAAGCACTATCAACTTTAGGCCAAGCTTGTAAAGCCAAGGGTTCGGGGCAAAAGTCACTCCCCTCTTCCAGATAGGCCCAAGCTTCGTCCGTGGTAAAAGGCATGACGGGAGAGAGTAACTTCACGAGGACTCGAAAAATATGGTCCAAAGTGGTCTGAGACGACCTGCGCAAGGGATCATTTGGCGAAAGCGTGTACAGACGGTCTTTGAGAACATCATGATAAACGGCAGAAAGAACATTCGAACAATATCGATTCACGAGCTGAATTCCTTGGTGAAACTCATAAGCATCGAAAGCCTTGGAGACATCCTCGATCAGGTCAGCAGTATTGTCTAGCGCCCAAAGGTCAATGGGAGAAAGTTGCTCAAGAGAAACGGCATCCGTTGTTATATCAAAATCGAAAAGATTGCCGATTTGAAAACGGAAGGTATTGCGAATCGTCCGGTATCCTCTCACCACTTGATCGAGAATCTCTTCTGAAAGAGGTATGTCTCGGCGAAAGTCCTCGGAACAGATCCAGAGGCGAAGCACGTCGGCGCCATAGCGCTTGACGTAGGATTCAACGGTTTGAGGTTTTCCATCACTCTTGGAAATCTTCCGGCCGTCTCCATCGACGACGAAGCCATGCGTAATGATACGAGAATACGGAGCTTCGCCATCCGCGAGCAGGGCGGTCCAAAGCGATGACTGAAACCACCCCCTGTGCTGGTCGCTCCCCTCCAAATAAAGGTCCGCAGGCCACTTGAGGTCTTCTTGTTGCCGAAGAACGGCTCGATGACTGCATCCGGAGTCAATCCACACGTCGAGCGTATCGGAACCTTTCTCCAAAGACTTCCCCTGCCAAGCCTCCGGCAAATCAACACCTGCAAGCAATTCTTCCGCAGAAAGCTCGAACCACAGATCAGTGCCCCCATCCTCGACCTTATCGGCAAAAGAGCGAATAAGGTTTGCATCGAGCAAGGGTTCTCCGTCCTCGTCGAAGAATACCGGAATGGGCACGCCCCAAGACCTTTGGCGAGAAATACACCAGTCAGGACGAGCCTCCAAAAATCCACGGATGCGGTTTCGCCCCCATTCGGGAGTGAAGGCAACCTCGTCGAGAGCTCCAAGACCCGTATTTCGAATATTATCCTTATCCAACGATACAAACCATTGATCCATCGCTCGAAAAACAACCGGGGTCTTGCTACGCCAGCAATGAGGATACTGGTGACTGTGATGCTCAAGGTGAAGCAGTCCGCCGTTGTCTCGGAGAAGAGCAAGTACGGCTTCATTCGCCTCGCAACCTTTTTTCGTTTCGAGAACAGAAAGTCCGACGAGGCTCGCAGGCACTTGACCGTCATCAAGGTACCGGCCGGTATCATCAAGGGGGCAATAGATATCAAGATCGTTGGCCAACCCCGTCAGGTAATCGTCTAGGCCATGCCCGGGGGCGGTGTGCACGCATCCCGTTCCGGCGTCCATCGTTACGTAGTCGGCGGCAACCACAGGACTGTCCCTATCGATAAAGGGGTGGCGACCAATCCAACCGACCAAAGACTCTCCGGTCAATTCACGGCCAAGTTCATGGTTCTCCAATTCACATGATTCTGCAAATTGTTCCGCCAGGGCCGCTCCCACCCAATAAGAATTACCCTCGGATTTGACCTCTACGTAGGTTTCGCGAGGGTTTACGGCAATTGCAAGATTGGCGGGAATTGTCCATGGAGTCGTGGTCCAAATAACCAAAAAGGCGTTCTCGCCTGCGTTAAAGTCTCCGGATTCTCGCAGGGGAAACTTAACGTGTATGGCCGGACTTACGTGGTCTTGATATTCGACTTCCGCTTCAGCCAAGGCAGTGCGGCAGGGAATAGACCAGTAAACAGGTTTTTTGCTGCGGTACACGAATCCCTTATCCACAAATTCAGCAAAGGTTCTTAAAATAACAGCCTCGTAATCGGGATCCATGGTGCGATATTCCCGATTCCAGTCGGCAAGAACCCCGAGTCGCTTGAATTGGCCTCGTTGCTTTTCGATAAAGCCTTCGGAAAACTCCTTACAGGCACCTCTGAGTTCAAGAGGGGTGAAATCCTTTGCCTGACCTCGCAGAGTCTTGGTAACCTTGTGCTCGATCGGGAGACCGTGGCAATCCCATCCGGGAACATAAGGAACACGATATCCGCAGGCGCTCTTGAAACGCACAATGACATCCTTGAGAGTCTTGTTCAGGGCCGTCCCAACATGTACGTCTCCGTTTGTAAAAGGAGGACCATCATGCAAAACAAAAGTTTCGCCCGCTGCATTTTTCTCCTGCAGTTTGCCGTAAAGATCGACGCCATTCCAATGATCCAAGCGAAGTGGCTCTCGTTCGACGAGATTGGCTCTCATCGGAAAACCGGTCTGAGGCAAGTTGAGGGTTTCTTTAAGGTTAACGGACATAGGCTGAGTTGCCGCAAATGATAGCAGAGGCGTCAGGAAAATGTGCGTTTCCGAGTCCAAGTCAAGGTTCGATAGACAATTCTCGCTCCCTTTTTACTTGCTTTCCCGCAATAGAATATCAGCCTGCCGCCCATTTCCAGATGGATAGCATACTAAATTCTTTACTCGACGGATTAGCTGTCAATTCACCGAATTTTTACTTGTTCGCTCTTGCAGGATGTATTCTCGTAGGCATTTTTCTCCTTACAAAAGGTGGGGATATCTTGACAGAAGGTGCCAGAGATCTCGCTCGTTCTCTTGGAGTTCATCCTGCAATCATCGGTCTGACCGTTGTGTCCATCGCAACTTCCGCACCGGAACTCTTCACCTCCTTGGCCGCCATCGCAGGAGACGCGAAAGACCTGATCATAGGGAATGTAGTAGGAAGCAATCTTGCCAATGTCGGACTGGTTCTTGGGATCGCCACTTTTATAAACCCAATTGCCATGAAGGGCTGCCTCCCAAACTGGCAAACCAATCTACTCCTACTGACCACGATTCTTTTTTCCGCTGCCTGTCTCTGGATAGGCAAGGAATCCTTCGATCGCTCACTTGGAATCATTTTCACTATTATTCTCGTCGCTTACCTGATCTTCGTAACTAGAAGAGCAATCATCGATCGCAAGGCCGCAAAGAAAAGCTCCGAGGCGACTGCAGATCCAAAAGAAGACGAGACTCTTGTTCCACCGTGGAAATCCCTGCTAATCGTCGTGGTCGCGTCAGGGGCATTGTGGCTAGGCTCCGACATATTAGTCATAGGAGCCAAAGGCCTTGCCGAGTTCGCCTCCATACCTCAGGAGATTATTGGTCTCACTATCGTAGCCATAGGGACAAGTCTCCCGGAATTGGCGGCCTCGTGCGTTCTCGCCAAGCGAGGAGAGAGCGGGATGCTGTTAGGGAACATCGTGGGGTCGAATCTCTTCAACCTTACTTTTGTAGCGGGAATAGCCGGAATAGTCTCACCAATCCCCGTGAACCCCTCTCTAGGTCATGTAGAATTCCCAGTCATGTTGCTTTTGACCGTGATGCTGTGCTGGTTTGTCAGGAAAAAGGAGATTCGCATTCTCCATGGGACGTTTCTGCTACTTATCTATTTCGCCACTATAGGCACGGCATGGTTCCTGCACGGATAGAAGAAACTTGAGTGCCGGAGAAGAACACTGGAAAGAGGTATTACCCCCCCACCAAGCAATCCAATCCTTGGGAAAATCTAGAAGTTCAGTTGTCTTCGCCAATCTGAAGGCGAACAAATTTCACAATCGCAAGAGATTCGCCGACTAGCTTACCTTGTTCAGCCAATAAGTCCTTGATCGTAATGTCGGGGTTCTTAACGAAAGATTGTTCCTCCAAGCACGAGGTGGCAAAATACTTGTCGAGTTTACCTGTTATTATCTTCTCGATGGCTTGCGGAGGCTTGCCTTCGGCTTGTGCCGCAGCAACGTCGCGTTCCTTGGCCACAAGCTCTTCGGGCACGTTTTCACGATTCACACAGACGGGAGCCGTCGCTGCAATATGCATGCAAATATCCTTGCCAAGAGAAATCGTGTCTTGGTGATCGGCGCCGGCCTCGGTCTCGGTGGAAAGCTCGAGAAGCACACCGACCTTGGCTCCGGTGTGAATGTAGGACTCAATCCGGCCTGAAGCTGCAGGCGATAAACGTTCCGAACGAGAAATACGAATATTTTCGCCAATACGGGCCACTTGCTCGGTACGTTTCTCTTCCAAGTCAGCATCTGCATTCTCAAGCAGGTCTCCGGCAAGCTCGAGGGCAAAAGCCTGGAACTCGTCGTTCTTTGCGACAAAATCAGTTTCGCAATTCACCTCAATAATTACACCGGAACGACCGTCCTCGGACAATTTGCAGCTAATTACGCCCTCCGCCGCATCACGACCGGCTTTCTTGGCAGCGGTAGCCACTCCCTTTTTACGAAGGATGGATACGGCTTCATCCATATCCCCTCCACTCTCGGTGAGGGCGCGTTTACAGTCAATTAAGCCGGCGCTCGTTTTTTCGCGAAGCTCGACAATCTTATCCTTGGTGATTTCAGACATTATATTTTCTT
>CAZXKR010000028.1:0-10850 GCA_964641305.1 uncultured Puniceicoccaceae bacterium
GAAATCTTGGCAGCCTCTGGATGCCCTCGCAGGTAAACAAGTCATCGCTCTATCGGGCAAGGAAACGGTAAAGGGAAAGGCTGCTGGAATAGATGAGTCCGGAGCCTTGCTAATTAAACTAAGAAACGGAAGAATTCGAGCTCACTCTGCTGGAGACGTGACCCTAAACGCAAAAAAATGACGATTGCCGAAGAGAGCGTGCTGTGCGTCGACATTGGGAACACCAATGTCCGCTTCGGTCTGGTTTCCGGAACGAGGGTGAAGGACTCCCGGACTCTATTCACTGAGGACTTAATCGCGAACCCGGAAGAATTCATCCGTTTGTTACCCCGCGAAGTAAAGGCAACCGCTTTTTGCTCCGTTGTCCCTGCCGCGGACAAAATCGTTCAAGCGGCGTTACGAGCCATCACCCCAAACCCGTTTCGACTCACTCACGAGAATTGTGGCAACCTATCGATTCGCTACCCAACCCCGGAACGGGTAGGTCAAGACAGACTCGCCAATTCCCTCGCGGCACAAAAACTTTACGGCACTCCGGCAATCGTCATAGACATTGGCACCGCAGCGACCTTCGACATAGTCAGTTCCAGAGGTGGTTACGAGGGTGGAGTCATTGTACCAGGACCTCAGGTGTTCATCGATTGTCTTACCGAAAGAGCAGCACTCCTGCCGAAGGCCACTCTCCCGGAAGCATCACTCACCGAAGGTATTGGGCGGAGTACCTCGGAAGCCATGGCTTTGGGGTTCGTTCACGGATTCCCTGCAATGATCCAAGGCATCCTAGAAAAAGTAAAGGTTTCATTATCCATTATCGAAGATGGAGACAGTGAAGTCATTCTCACAGGCGGCGGTGCTTTTAGGATTAAAGAAATCGCAACAAAACATGATCCCGACCTTACGTTGAAGGGAATAGCCTTGGCCTTTCAGGACCAAGATTCCACATGAGCGAGGAAAGAAAGGTTTCCAAGAACGTCATCGAGGTAACCGACCTCAGCAAAGCCTATGGACGGGTAAAGGCTTTGTCAGGGCTCACTTTCTCAGTGGCTAAAGGTGAAATCGTTGGGTTTCTCGGACCTAACGGAGCTGGAAAGAGTACGACGATGCGCATCCTCTGCGGCATGACTGGCGCAGACTCGGGGGAAGCCCAAGTATGCGGAGTGGACTTGGCAGAGGAGGAAGGCGAAGTCCGAAAACATATTGGCTACCTTCCCGAGAACAACCCATTGCCCGAGGACTTGCGTGTTTCAGAATACCTTAAGTTCCGCGGGCGTCTGAAGGGATTGTCGGGAGGACGTTTGCGCGAACGGCTCGAAGCAACGTTAAACCTATGCGATCTTCGTCGCTCAGCATCCGAAAGACTCATTGGAAACCTATCCAAAGGGTATCGACAACGAGTCGGTATCGCCGAAGCGCTTTTGGACGAGCCTAAATTGTTGATTTTAGATGAACCTACAATTGGGCTCGACCCGCGGCAGACAGGTATCGTTAGAAAGCTTTTGGACAGGTTGCGAGGAGAGACGTCTTTTTTACTATCCAGTCATGTGCTCTCGGAAGTAGAAGCCAGTTGTGATCGCATGTTGATTCTAAATCGAGGTCGCATAGTGGCGGAAGGAACTCTGCAGGAACTACAGGCGGAATATCTGGATAATACGGTTTTTGAAGTTGTGGCCGGCGGGGAACGTTCAGTCATCGAAAAAATAGCGAAGGACATTGATCCATTATGCGAGTTGATCGACGAAAGCCCGACGACCGCTACAAGTAGAAAAAGGTTTTCATTTTGTACCCCGCAGGGCGAATCCTCCGCGGAGAGCATATTAAAGGCACTCGTGAACCAAAGCATCACGCAAACCCGTGAATTCACGATGGCTCGTCCAGACTTGGAATCGATTTTTCTAAAAGCCACTAAACGAAGTTGGGAACAAACGGATTCATCTCGAGAAAACCTAAGGGAAGTTTCCGCAACCCTACAACCCGATGAAGAAGAGGAGGAAGGAGCAAGGTGAAAGGTTTTTCAGTAATTCTTCGTCGAGAGGTTTTTGGACTTTTCATCTCTCCCGCTACCTATGTTGCCGCTTTTTACTTTCTAACACTCCTCGGATTGGGGTTCAGATTTTTCCTTGAGAGCTTTGCCCGAACCGATTGGCTTTTGCCTCCTTTGGCGTCGTTAGTAGTTGCCTTGATTTTCGGTTCCCCCGCACTCATACCCTTTCTAACAATGCGAAGCATGGCCGAGGAACGGCGATTGGGAACCCTTGAAACTTTGTTGGTTGCCCCCATTTCCGTTACCGCAGTCGTGGCGGGGAAATGGTTTGCATCGTATATTTACTTTATTCTCGTGTGTCTTTCCGCTTTAGGATTTCCGTGCTTGGCAGTTTGGCTTTTCCCCGAAGAAACCGTAAACCTCCGACTTCTTGAACCAGCACAATTGATTGGTGGGGGAATATACCTGTTAGCTGCCGGTTCCGCATTCACGGCAATTGGTATTTTCGCCAGTTCGGTTACGCGAAACCAAATGGTCGCAGGTATGCTTAGCTTCACTCTGCTAACGCTTCACTTGGCCCTGATGGCGTATTTCCATGGCGAAATGCCTACCGACACAATGGGTCTCGCTGCGGCAAATACGTTAAGGGATTCACTTGGATCGTTAACGACGGGATTGGATAGGCTAGAACATTTCGTAGTGGGAATCATCGACATCGCAACTCTGTTGCACTACCTTGTGACGACCTGCCTAGTTCTAGGTTTCACCATTCTTGCCACGGCACGTTTAAACGATTGAGGGAAATGGACTTTTGCAACGCCAGGCGCAGTCGTAGGTTACATCGATGGACGATAGTCATGCTTTTGACTAGTCTGGCTTTAGGGCTCAATCAACTTGCATCGAGAGTGGATCTGAACATCGATCTTACAAAGGATGACAAATACTCCCTTTCGCAAGAAACCTTAGCGTGGTTGGGCAAGCTCGAAAAACCTGCTGACATCATCATCACTATCCGAGAATCGAACAACCAACCGAAAATCATACAACGCCTATTGCTTGATCTGGATCTATTGCTGGATGCCTTCGAAAGAGCTCCTTCCTCCTTCCCCATCCGCATCCATCGAGTAGACGTCAACGCACGCAAAGCGCAAAAGACTTTGATCGAAAAGTATAACTTGGCGGAACCAAATCTAATCCTCGTCGCAACTCAAAGTGAAGAAAACGTGGAAAAAGCAATATTATTTCGGTTCGACGATCAGCCTGCGACAGATACGTCTGACCCGAAGGAAGCCTTTCGTTCCCGCGAGTCGAAGGCTCGAGATGCTGTGTTCGACTCGGGACTTTACGACGAGTGGGCAGAGAACAATCGCAATGTTCCAGAACCCACAAAGTTTCGCGGTGAAGAAGTTATTCTCAGGGCCTTACTGGGAGTTACTCGTGATCGCAAAGGACCTAACGTAATCTACTTCACAAGAGGTCACGGCGAGGGAAGTCCAAGTGATGCAAACCGTGATCATGGATTCTCCGAGATGCAAAAGTTTTTAGAAAGCCGAAATCTAGAAGTGTCTTCTTTGGCACCCGACCCCAATGCTCGTATTCCCGAGGATGCAGCTCTTGTCGTGGTGACTTCTCCACAAGTGCCTTTCCGGGCACAGGAAGTGGCTCGACTCCGAACTTTCCTTTCCGAACGGCAAGGTAGCCTAATGTTGTTGATCGACCCCATCCTCGACCTGTCCATAGACTCACCCCCTGCCTTTGGTTTCCGTCCCTTACTGAAGGAATGGGGATTACGTTGCCACGACATGCTCGTCCACGACCCCGACATCTCAAAATTCGACGTCTTCTCGGGCGACTACTCACTCCGCACTTATTCTCGGGACGAGGGGCATCCGGTTGTGGAACCTCTTATCCAGCATGGATTATCTATCTATGCGGGAAAATGTCGTCCAGTTGAACGTGAAAATGCCCCCCCCGAACAAATAGAGGCGACAGAATTAATCTATTCCTCTCGGACTTCTTGGGGGATAAGCGACTGGCGTTCACCAAAAAGTCCTGAAGTTCGAAACGATTTACTGGACATCCCAGGACCCGTTTCGGTAGCCAGCTTATCTGAAAAAAAACTTAGACCCCGGCATGAAGTTAAAATAAAAGGTGGAAAAGTAGCGGTAATGGGAAGTTCGCAAATCTTCGCAAATCGCATCCTTAGATCAAATGCCGGAAACCGTAACCTTCTTCGCAATCTAATTCATTGGTTTCTAGACGAAAACGACATGCTCGACATTCCACCCAAAGAGATAATAAATTATAGCATAAAAATGAACGAGCAACAGTTCAGAGAGCTCCTTTATTCTACAGCCTACGTCCCCAGTATTGTTGCCTTACTAGGCTTATTCGTTTACTGGCTTCGCAAAGACATCTTGGCATCATGAAGCGTTCGACTTTACTATTAATAGCTTTAAACGCGGTTACTTTTTTTGTGATTTACCAATTGACGGACAAAGACGAAAACTCGCCAATTAACCCTACAATCGCACTGGTTCAACTACTCGGAGACCCTCAGAAGATAACCATAGGAAAAGAATTTCCTGTCAATACTTCGCTTACCCTCGAGAAGGAAGAAAGTGGTTGGAATATCCTAACCCCCATGAAATGGAAGGCAGACGAATATGCCACTTCGAAACTTACCGGCAGACTGCGACATATCGAGGCTCGCAGACTGTTCAGCCTTGAGGAAATAAAGGAGAAAGGAGAAAGCCTTGCCGATTATGGACTAGATCGCTCCGCCCTGACAATCACGGTGGAATCAAAGTCGGGAAAAGTCACACTAGCGTTCGGTTCCCCTACTCGAGATGGTCGAGAACGCTATGTCATGCCTGATTTTGATGAAAGTGAAAAAACAGAAATTTGGGCGGTCAATGCATCTCTATGGGATACCGCCAATATTTCGGCCGCCGAATGGATGGAGCGTGAATTCCTGAAATTCCCCGTATACGATGTACGAGCGTTCGGAATCCGTATCAAACGAGGAGACACCCTCGTTAAAACTCGAATCATGAGAGAAAATTCCGGTGCATGGAACATCACCTCCCCCATTCAAGCCCCTGCAGACACAGACACCGTTCGACTATTCTTAAACCAGCTCATCTCGTCAAAAGCCATACGTTTCGTGACAGATCCAGCAGAGATAAAAAGCCTCTCCTCTCGGTTGGACTCCCCAGTCTTCCGAATATATTTAGAGGGTAGTTCGAGTGGAAGATCGATAGTTATAGGAGAACCCATTGATGATGAGGACGGTGCAAACTTGCGGCCTGCTCAAGTCGAAGGAGAGTCGTCAATCTTTATTGTAAATGAGTCCTTAGTATCGCTTCTGGCTAATGCCGAAGGAAGGCTTCGAAATCGTCAACTCCTTGCCTTGGACTCTAAAACTATCGGCACCATTGAAATTTATGATTCTAACCTTAGACTTTCGCTCCATAAACTAGAAGACGGTCGCTGGGAAGTTATATTACTAGACGATGAAGGAGAAGTGTCCACAAGACCAGGCGATGTTGAGACAATCGAAAATTTCCTCTATAAATTGCTCTCACTAGAAGCACTGACATTTGTAAGTGACGCTCCTTCGGAAGAAGACCTCAAGGGATATGGCTTCGACCAACCCCGACATTCCGTCACGCTAAGTACGATGGACGGTGAAACTGTCACATTAAGAATCGGACATCATGCTGATGGCGTTTCCGGTTGGTATGCTCGCCGAGACAACGCACCCTTCGTTTTCACCGCTGACGAGACTATCCCGTTTCTCTTGGCGCCCTCCCCTCTTCGGTTTCGCAAACGTCTACTGGAACGCCTACCTCAAGCCATTGACATAAAGGATATTCGCTTAATGGACATCGACGCCAACAGCACGGAAATCTCTCTCGACAACAATCAGACCAAAGATATTGAATACTTTTTAAGAAACTTCATTGCTCGAGAAATCATCAGCGAAAAGTATTTGCCAAACGGTATCCGACTGCGAGGCCAAACAATCCCTTGGCGTTACGAACTACAATCCGACCTTGCTTTACCGGGGGGTGAAGGAGACGGAAACGAAACTCTCGTTTATCGGTTCACCGATCGCATAGGAGGACAGACTTGGGGAGGAGGTTCGCCATCCGCCAACCTTTCATTTCTCATTCCTATTGGTCTAATGGATCTTCTCTCGAAAATACTTCCTGACGACTCAAATCCGAATCCATGACCCTTCTCGATTACTCGCTCCAAACAAGCATGTAGAAACTCCTGTAGCACTTGAAAAAAAATCAAAGATGGGGCAATTGGCCGAGAAAGTTCCTTCTCGCGACCCTTGCGCTACAGATTCTGTTTATTTTGCTTTTGGACATTCGCTTTCCGGTCCCTACATTTTGGATTCAGGAAATGAACAACGCCACTGTGCAAGAGGGATTAATCATCGAGGTAGAGGAGGCAACCTTCACTCTCGGAGGGAAGATTGGCATTAGAAACGCAAGGCTGAAAGCTACCGGAGAAGAGCTCCCACCCCTCTGCTTCATCCGAAGGCTAGACGCTCATTTCAAACTTGGTTCCTTGCTTATGGGAAATTTCGTACCAACTGATGCCAGCATAGAGGACGCCTGGTGCTTATCGGCGGATCAAGAGAGAAACCCTGCACTGGAGAACTGTTCGGGAACCCTACATTTTCGCGAAGAAATCATAAGGTTTGCCTTTGAAGGACGGGCATTATCTTCAAGACTTGATTTTCGCGGTTTCTGGAACACTGAAAAGGCATTTCCCCGAAGAATTCCTCGCAAAAAAACCTCGATACTTCTTCGACAGGATTTTTCGGAAATGTATTGGCAAGCAATAAAATGGAGCGAAAAAGCCAAAGCTCTTCTAGCGAAATCCGAACAATCAATCATAGGGGTGCATATCAAAGTTGAAGATCAATGCAGCATTCGCCTTCTAGCGGAAAGCGGTGCAATCAAACTGGGATCTTACGAAGCAGAGTCCGTACATTGCTCAACGAAGGCTGAAATGAACGAAGGCAAGGACATCGAAGCTTCCTTGTTGCTCGCAGCAAGCAAACTGTATTTGGACAGTGGTAATGAAAAAATCGGGATTGGACAAATTAGGGCTCGAGTAGATGGATTCAAATGTAGTTCTCAAGAAATTACGGAACTGCCTATAGTTGATGCCAAGTTGGAAGGACTGTCATTGTCGGGCAAATTCGAGGGAAGACTTCCCACTGTTCATCTCGATGTTTCTCCCTCGGGAAAAAATGCCTTTTCGCTTTTCGCCGGCATGGGAACCAGAGAATCCAAGATCATATTTACAGGAACAGCCAAACCCTTAGAAAGAAATGCACAAGGAATTTTGTCCATTTCAGTCCAGCCTCACGACCTAACCTCAGAGACCATCAAAGAATGGGAGAGGGAACAAATTCTTCTCACCTCAAACCCAATGAGGGCGAAAATCGGACCGATGCAACTTAAAGACGGCAATTTCTCCGGTTCAAAATTTTTAATAAAGGCAGAAGAGCTAATCGTTAGAAACTCCCCGCCGGCAAGATATCACATCCAAGGCGAAATCAATCAAGACGGGTCCATACTCGCTCACGACATTTATGGGAAACTCAAACACTCCGAAGTGAGAGGCTCCTTTCGACAAAACTGGTCGAATCTTGATTTTCGATTCCTTCTTGAAGGTCGCTGCATGCCAACTGAGATCAATCCATGGCTAAAGGATTGGTGGGACGTGATTTGGCAAGATTTCTCTTGGGATCAGGAGATTCCTTACGGCGACTTTGACATAAAGGGTCAATGGCTAAACCGGAAGAAAAGAACAAGGACATATGGTACAGTTGAAGTATCTAACATCAGCTACAGAGAACTTCCCTTGGAAAAGGGATCCCTCAAGGTAATAGTCGACGAAAAGAAAACGAGAATCACAAAGATCAACCTCTTTCCACCGTCAGGCAAGGTTGAAGGTAATTTATCGTTTCCGCGCTCTTCCTCGAACAAAGCCTTAATTCTAGATTTCGATTTAAATGGAGAAATAAACCCAGTGCATTGCAGAAAAGCTTTCGGCCCGGTTGCTGAACAAGCTCTGGTACGCTTCGACACCAATTCAACAGTGAAAGCCAAAGCCAAAGGCCAAGTGCTCTTGGCTAATGACAATAACCAAAGCGAGAAGGACGATTTAACACATTTCCAAATACATGCGACTTCCCACGATCCTATCCATTTTTCGGGAATGCCATTGGAATACCTCTCATTGGATTTGCAAGCAAGTGCCGGCCAAACTCATGTCGAAAAACTCGACTTTGGCATTGCAGGTGGAAGGGGATCTGGAACTCTTCTATTCCGGGAAGAACAAAACGGTAGCGAATTGGACATCAAGCTGTCTGTTCAAAAAGCAAACCGATCGAGCTTTACTGAGGTCATGATACTGTCGGATGCTTTCTCCGAAGACAAACATTCTACTCAAGAAGAGCAACCCGATGAACTCAGCAGTGGAATTCTAGACCTTTCCTTGGAAGCCTCGGGGCGAACCGATGAAATGTGGAGCTTCGAAGGGAATGGTTCCATATTGGTTAGCGACCCGGATCTTGGCAAGGTTCGGATATTTGGTTCACTGGCGGATCTTATTGGGCAAAACTCATTGGGATCTGTCCGTTTCACCAAATTGGACACGCCTTTCATCCTAAGTGGAGAACGAGCAAACTTCAAAAACCTCAATCTTTCGGGTCCCGCATCTCTTCTTGTGGCCAATGGAGAAGTCAACCTTTCCAAAGGTCTGCTTGACTTCGAGGCTCGCTTGCACCTTTTGGGAAACATACCATTAGTAAGCAAGCTGACTCAATTGGCCGATCCATTGTCTGCTCTGGGCAATATAAAAATCGGCGGTTCCTTTGATGAACCAACATGGAACCTCCAATTTCGCCCTGGAAAGGCACCTCTAGAGGTTCTTTTTCCGGATGGATTACCAGCACCAAGAAAACCAAAGGGAGATTAGAAGCATTTCATTAGACCTCCACATTCAACAAAAAACGAAGCCATTGACGCAAAAAAGCGCTGAAGGAGCGATGAGAAGTATTCTGATGTTGCGTGGATAAGGTTTTTGGAATTTGGATAAGAACGACTAAACGCGAATCACAGTAACCTTTTATCTAGGAGACATAAGCTTTGGACCTAACCGACCTCAAGGGAATCATTTCCCTCATGCAGCGCACAGACCTTACGGAGTTGGAGATCGAAGTACAAGATCTCAAGCTACGTTTGGCACGCCCCAATGCCAACAGTCAGGCATCATTAACTCAAATTCCAGTGGCTCATCTACCGCCAACCCCTGCAGCAACCGAAAAACTAAACCCAAACGAGAATTTGCAGGCAAAAGACAACCACGATTTATTCAAGTCCCCGATGGTTGGAACATTCTACCGACAACCTGGTCCGGAAGAGCCCTCCTACGTTGAAGTAGGTTCCAAAGTAAAAGCAGGAGATGTCCTCTGCATAATTGAAGCGATGAAAGTAATGAACGAAATCAAAGCTGACGCAGCCGGCACCATCGATGAAATTCTTCACGAAGACGGCGACACAGTCGAATACGGACAGCCTTTATTTAAGATTACATAATCCTTTCGCAGAATGATTAGTAAAGTCCTCATTGCAAATCGCGGGGAAATCTCTCTGCGAATAGCACGTGCTTGCAGAGAATTAGGAATAAGGACACTTGCTGTTTATTCTGAAGCCGACGAACAATCTCTTCATGTTCAACTTGCAGACGAAGCCATTTGCATTGGTCCTGCCTCAAGTGCAGAAAGCTATTTGAGAGGAGATCGGATCATGAGCGCAGCTGAGGTAGCGGATGTGGACGCGATTCACCCTGGCTATGGATTTCTCTCTGAAAACGCCGACTTCGCGGAGCAATGCGAAGCCTGCAACATTCTGTTCATTGGCCCACGTTCAGAAACTATTCGAAAGATGGGAGACAAGGCTCTTGCTAGAGAAACTGTGTCGAAGGCGGGAGTTCCAATTATTCCCGGAAGCGACGGACCGGTAGAAAACGAGAAAGAAGCTTTGAGAGTAGCCAAAAGAATTGGATTTCCAGTCATCATCAAAGCGGTATCCGGAGGAGGCGGTCGGGGAATGCGCATTGCACACAACGCTGTATCTTTCACAAAAGAATTCCTCACGGCAAAGATGGAAGCAGAAAAAGCGTTTGGTGATGGCACGATGTACGTGGAGAAATATCTGGAAAGCCCACGCCACATAGAATTCCAAATACTTGCCGATAAACACGGAAAAATTCTGCATTTAGGAGAACGGGACTGCTCTGTACAGCGAAGGCATCAGAAGGTAATAGAAGAAGCTCCATCACCTTTCTTGGACAAGGCGCTACGTAACCGCATGGGGAAGATTGCAGTTAAGGCAGCCGAAGCAGCCGAGTACGAAAATGCCGGCACCATCGAATTTCTAGTAGATGCAAAAGGGAATTTCTACTTTATCGAAATGAATACCAGGATACAGGTTGAGCACGGTGTGACCGAGGAAGCCACCGGTATCGACTTGATCAAGGAGCAAATACAAATAGCAGATGGACAACGCCTCGGATTCGACCAAAAAGACGTCATCCTCTCCAAGCATGCAATAGAGTGTAGAATCTGTGCCGAAAACCCTGCAGCAAACTTCACTCCATCTCCCGGGGAAATATCTTTATACTACCCTCCTGGTGGTCATGGCGTACGAGTTGACTCTCATGTCTACGGTGGCTATAAAGTGTCTCCCCATTATGATAGCATGATTGGAAAACTCATGACTTACGGACGTACCAGAAAAATAGCCCTCGACCGTATGTATCGAGCCTTGAGCGA
>CAZXKR010000029.1:0-1470 GCA_964641305.1 uncultured Puniceicoccaceae bacterium
CCACCTTGGTGGGATGGGCTTTTGGGCACTTTTTGCGAACGCAATATCAAGTTTATCGCCTTTTGGGTGCTCCTGCGAATCTTTTGGTCCTGTTCTTCGTCCAGTCCCATTCCCAGCATTTCCGAGAGCGTCAAAGTGATGATTCCGTGACCATACATGCGTCCTCCATCCCTGTTCCCAAAATAGCCATGTTCGTCCTGCCTTCCTTCTTTAAGCACGAAATCGATTGCACGCCGCATGACACGACCTTCTTCGTTTGGATTGATCGGTTGGTGACCCACTGCCGCCATGGACATTAGCGATAGGGCAGTCATGGTGGTGGGATTTCCCCTGTCATGAATGGACCCATCGGATTGTTGCTTCTTGGCGATATAGGCAATTCCTTTTTCTATCGCCTTGTCCACCTTATCCTTTTGGAAGGGATTACCGGCTTCATCGCCGGAAGGAACCTCTTCCTCTCCCGATAAGGTAGCTATTGCTGACCCCACTAGGAATAGAAACAAAAGTAGAAACTTCATTTTTTAATAACTTTTAGCAAAATCGAACAAAGCTCACTTTTTCTTTCGAGATTTGTCAGCCATCGCTCGGAAGTAAGCTTCCACGCGGTTGCGGTACTCGCCGGATACGGCTTCCCTGCGACCATCCATTAGGTCTTTCGCCAGTTTGGGAGGTAGGCGTCCCCACTCTAATTTAGCCATTTCCTTGATGGCAGGTAAGTCTTGAAAGGCCATAGCTCCTGCTTGAACGGCGGCTCCTTCGCCCGAATTGAGTTGAAGACCCTCGCTCTTTGGGTTTTGCCCGGGAATCCGGGATTGAGCCATTTGAGCTTGTGCCGCAGCGGCCATAGCCTGTGCGGCGGCAGCCATTGCTTGTGCGGCTTGAGCTGCTAGGCCCGGTTGCCCTTGACCTGGCTGTCCTTGGCCCTGACCAGGCGGTCCTTCTCCCGGTTGCCCTTCTCCCGGTTGCCCTTCTCCCGGTTGGCCGGATTGGGCGGCCTGCGCAGCTTGAGCCAATGGCGAATCCGAAGGGAATCCACCTTCAGCTGGGAATGCGTCATCACCGAATGGGTTTTCAAATGGATTTAGCGCTTGATCCAATGAATCAAGAGTCTGGGCGAGCGCCTGCGCTGTTTCGGGATTGGTAAGAGGAGCATCGCTAGGGCTTCCCGGTTGGCCCTCGCCCTGACCTTGACCCTGACCTTGACCCTCGCCTTGACCCTCGCCCTGACCTTCGCCTTGACCTTGACCCTGACCACCACCTTCGCCCTCGCCTTCGCCCTCGCCTTCACCTTCGCCTTCACCCTCGCCCTCGTTCTCGGGCAGGTTGGCGAGATACCATTCGGCAGTCTTACCAGCGGGCAGGTTGGCGAACGGACCTTCGACACCGGGCTTGCATGCGCCTTCGGGCAGGTTGGGAAGGTGGGAGTTGATCGCGAGGTCCATCGCGATATTGTGTCGTCGAGCGTCTGCC
>CAZXKR010000029.1:1480-10826 GCA_964641305.1 uncultured Puniceicoccaceae bacterium
CGCCCTGACCCTCGCCTTCGCCTTGACCCTCGCCTTCGCCTTGACCTTCGCCTTCACCTTGACCTTCGCCTTCACCTTCGCCTTCGCCCTCGCCTTCACCTTGACCCTCTTCACCGAAGGCTTCGAGGGCTTCGGCTTGTTCTCCGATGGCTTGCTCGGCTGCCGCTAGAGCTTCGCCGAAATTGTCTGGCGGGAAACCATCCTCAGGCGGTGAATCTTGTGGGAAGGCATCCGCGAAGGCGGGTTCTTCTGGGAACGCGTCGGCAAAAGCTTCGGCTGCTTCGGCTAATTCTGCTGCTTCTTGGGCTGCTTCTTGACCCGCTTGTGCCTGTTGACCCGCTTCCTGCGCGGACTGATGTTCTTCTTGGGCTTTTTGTTGTGCGGCTTGTGCTTGTTGCTGTGCTTGTTGTGCTGGTTGCTGTGCCTGTTGTGCTTGTTGCTGTTCTTGTTGAGCTTGCTGTTGAGCCTGTTGCGCTTGTTGCTGTGCCTGTTGAGCTTGCTGTTGAGCCTGTTGTGCTTGTTGTTGGGCCTGCTCGGCTTGTTGTTGAGCCTGCTCGGCTGCTTCCGCAAAATCATCGGCCGCTTCTTGAGCCTCTTGTGCGAAATCATCGGCTGCTTCACCCAATTCTTGAAAGTCGGGTTGGCTTTCAGCAGCCTGTTGTGCTTCTTGCCCTGCTTCTTGAAGAGATTCCTGAGCTTGCTGGGCTTGCTGGTTTTGCTGGGCAGCCTGTTGAGCTTCTTTTCCTTGGGCAATGTCCTGAGCGTCCTGAGCTAATTCTTGCAATTGTTGGGCGAGCTCAGTGTTTTGCAGTTCTTGGCCTGCTTGCGCTACCTCTTGTTGGGCGGCTTGCTCCGCACCTTCGGCGATTTCGGAGAGGGCTTCGGCAGCCTGTTCGTTGCCAAGTCGTTCCTCGTGGCGAGCGGCTCGGGCTACGTCTTGGGCGGCTTCGAATACGTCTTCCCCTACATCTTCCTGCTGCTCTTGTGCCTGCGCCAAGGCTTCCGTGTCGGGGGAAGCGCCTTCACTGAGCTCGTCGAGCTTGGCCGCGATTTCTTGAGCTTGTTGAGCCAAATCGGTGGCTTTTTCGGAGGCGGCTTCCGCTTGCTCTTGCGCTTGCTGGGCATTTTTTTGTGAAGCAGCAACCTGAGATGGTTTTCTTTCAGCCCTTTCCTCTGCGAAGTCGGCGTTTTGCTGTGCTTCATCGGCTTCTGCCTGAGCTTGTTGAGCGGACTCTTCCGCGGCGTTTGCTTCTTGGGCAAGTTGATTGGCTTGTTCCTGCGCCTGCTGGGCTGCCTGCTGGGCGTCTTGAGCTTCCTGTTGAGCCTCTTGGGCAGTCTCTTGAGATTGCTGTGCCTGATCTTGGGCAGACTGATTATCGGGCTGCTGGGCAGCATCCTCAGCTGCATCTTGCGCCTTTTGCTGTGCGAATGCGGCATCCTGCTCCGCCTTCAATGCCTCTTGCACGGCTTGAGCTGCTTCTTGGCGGGCGGGTTCGGCTTTGGCTTCGGCGGCAGTCGCCTGTTCCTGGGCTTGCTCAGCTTTTGCTTGGGCTTCTTCAGCATCCGCCACTCTCTCTTCCGCTTGTTCCTTGGCTTGTTCCAAGCTTTGATTTGAAACGGCTTCTGCTGCATCTGCGGCCTCGGCTAGGTCGCCCGCTTCTTCGAGGAGTGGTTCGACCAGATCTTGGGCGGTTTGGGCGAGTTCGGCAGCGGTTTCCTCAGGCTTTGCATCTTCCTTCGTGTCCTGGGCGAGTTCAAGCAGTTCTTCTCGTGTCTCGGTCAGTTCCTCAAAAGCTTCACCCGCACTGGCTTGGCGCGCCAGATGCGAGGCCTGCCTCACTTCGCGATCGGCCAATCTCTTGATATCAAGCGCCAGTTCCGCCAGTTCCTTTGCCAATACCTTCTTTTCATCAACGAGCTCTTCATCGGTGTTTTCCAGTTGCTCTGCGATCTCCTCCTCTTCTTCGGCTGCCGCCTCGAGGGCTTCCTCGGCTTCGGCGATGGTGTCCTCGGTGATTTCGGACAGTTCCTTCTGCATGGGTTCGTTGTCGGCCAGTTCCTTTTCCAATTCAGCGAGGAGTTCTTCAGGTGAAAGCTGAGCGAGTTCGGCCAGACGTTCGGCTTGGGCGAATTGTTCCTCAATTTGCTCCTGTATGCCGAGGTCTTCTTCGGCTTGTCGGAGTTCCTCCCGAGATTCGGCGACTTCCTCGCCTTTTTCAACTCGTTCGAAGTGGTCGGCAATGGCATCGAGCACTTCGGCCAGTTCACCTTGGTTCTCGGCAGCTTCGGTCAGGCTTTCGTTTTGGGCTCCTCTATCGGTGGCTTGGAGAGCTTTCTCTATGGCAGTTTCGGCCGAGTTTTCCTTGTCTTGGACGAGGGCGGCTGCATCGTCGGCGTCGCGAGCAATTTCTCTGCCTTCCTTATCTAGGACGTTTTGTACGTTAGCCTCTTGCCTCAGAGCTGCGTTGAACAGTTTGATTTCTCCGCCCAGTTCGCGTTGCTTGGTTTGTAGCTTGGCGGTCTCTTGACGAACCTCTTGGGTTTCTTCCTCGGGTTTTTGGACGATGGTCTCGGATTCGGCTTGTGCCTTTCTGGCCTGTTCAGCCAGTTGGCGAGCAAGTTCGGCTAGGGTAGGGGCGATTTCATTGAGTTTTTTACGAGATTCGAGAACGGCCGGCTTCAGAAGTTGAAGAACTTTTTGTAAGTCCGCGTGCACCAATTCTATGTTCTTTATAGTCGAGCTTGGCTTGTGCTCGAGATTGTCCACCCGCTTTTGCATTTCAGTGCCGATGGCGGTGGCGTAAGGTTGCTTGTACAAGTCTCGAAGGATTTTGGCGGCCTCGTTTCGATCCTCGTTGGATCCGCTCAACTGGTCTAAGGGTATGCCGGCAATTTTTCCTGATAGGGCACGCCAAGGGGAGGTTGCTGCGGCCCAGTGGATGGCCCGTTCCGCTCTGTTGTCGGATTTCATCATTTCCCATTTCTCCTTGTTGGCGAAGGTCGATGCGAGCCCTGAGGCTTCCACGACTTGATGATAGGCTTCCAGAAGACGAAAGAGATATGCAATTTCCCTGATTTTGGTGGCGATAACGACAGTTTCTTCGCCAGCTGATATTTGCGACCTGAATTGGTTCCCGAGAGCTTGAAGGGCTCTGGATGCTTGACCGGTGTCCTTCACGAATGCTGAATCGGCATCCTTTCGAGACTCTTCCAAGCGAGATCTCCCTTGAAGTTCCGATACCAAGGCCGGCCATTGCCCATCTCCCAAGATCCGTCCCATTCCTGCGTATTCGTTTTCATTCGAGTTGAGCAAGGTGATTTTTTGGGCGAATTCATCAATGTCATGCCAAGAGTCTCGAACTTGCCAAAGGAAGTTTTCTCGGTTTGATCGAAGTGAACGGGTTCTGCTACGAAGTAAGTTTTGTTCCACTTCGTAAAATCGTCTGACGCTGTCGTTCCACTTTGCGATCTCACTCGCAAGTTTTGCCCTGTCGGGTGTTTCGGCGTCTAGGGCGGCTCGCAGGCTACCCTCTTGTTTGCTGATTTGTTTTGTTGCCGAAGTCCGACGATTGCTACCGGCCTTAAAAACATTCTCGATGGTTCGCCAATGATTGAGGGCAACTTCTTGCCTCCGAGCAACAAGCTTGTAATGATATTCCCCCTTGGCCAACTCGATTAATTCTCCTTGGTTTTTCAACAGTTGCCTAAGGTAGGTCGTACCAACGGCCAGTACCTGTTGGTCGAGTATAACCTTTGCCATGTTCCTTAGGTTCCCGAGCAATCCCTTGTCGGACTCGATCGATCCCTTCAAGTCCTGTACGGCTTGTTTGCGAACTTTCGAGTCTTCGGAAGCCAGGGCCGTTTCGGCATGAGTGGAGGCAATTCCCGGTCGCAGTTGGTTTATCGCATTTACGGCACGAGTAACAAGGGCGACTTCGAAGGAGTCGGTTCCGCGTGGCATTGCGGTCAAGGTGGTCAAGGTTTGATCGAAGAGGAGGGTGCTTTCCTCGACCAGGGAACGGGTTAGGGAGCGCATGCTATCCGCTGTTGCGCCGGAGATTGGCTCAGAATTCTTTTTTAGGAAGGTCGAGTAAAGCTCGTTGTTTTCCTTTGCTCGGGCCTCGGCGGCCTCAGCGAGTTCGGTTACGCCTTCGACTAGTAGGCTCTTAAGCTTGATGGTCTTGATGGCGGAGAGATCAAGGTCGCGAGAAATGATTGAAAGCTGTATCGGGTCGGATTCGCCGATTGCTCCCTTGCGGTCGTAGGCGACCAGCTTGAGGGTGGCACTGTCATTAGGTCGAAGTTTTAGCTCGAGTAGATCCAAGTCGAATTGCAGAACGACGTTTTTTTCGTCGATGGGCGTCTCGAGGCCGGGAATGGGAAATTTTTGCCAGCCACGATTGTTCACGCGAACATGGAATTCGATCTTTTCGAGGGCGAGGTCGTCTTCGGCCACGGCGGTGAGCGCAAGGATGTCGTCGGGTGCTAGAAGCTGGGACTTTTCTTCCGGGGAGACGATTCGAATGGCGGGAGCTTCGTCCAGTTGCACGGCAATTTCATAAGCTTGCGAAGGCTTGCTTTTCCAACCTGTTTCTTGGGAGGTGACTCCCAGGGTGTGATAGGTGCCCGGCTTTTCTAGAACGAGCGTGGTCTTTAGCCCTTTTCCATCGGCGGTCGGTGAAAGTTGAAGTTTCGAGAGGCCTCCTCCCGTAAGGTCCAACTCCATCGTGCCTTCAGTGACGACTTGGTTTGTATTAAGGACAAGGTCAACCTCGGTACCTTCCCAACCAGACAAATCCCCGCGGTCTTCGGTTGCGGTAATTGGTTCGAGCTTGGTGTATTCAGGATAGCGGTAGGTCTTGGTGAAGGAGGTGACGTAGGGTCGAGAGGCGACGTCCATGTCGAACCATTTTGTGCGAGGCGAACCGTCCACCCAAATTCGGTATTCGAATTTTTCACGGTCCACATTATAGTCGAGCGAGAACTGGTTTGCTTGGCGAGGAGCCATGGCAACGGGATTTAATTTGGCGTTCTTTATCTTTGTTTCCAGTTCAACGCGGCCAAAGGTCTGATCTTTATCTTTCCCTTTTACTTCTACCAAAAATCTTAGAGGTTCACTTTTCGGGGTAATGGTTTTTTCGATATTTGGAGCCAGAATCGCTACTTCGATATCTGTCAAAGGGGCTATGTTAGCTCCCGGTAGAAGAGCTCGGCCCATGAGTTGCTGGAATTGGCCTCCAAAATCGGGAATGTTGAGCAAGACAAAGGTAAATACGATCAACGCGGCGGTAGCTTGAAGCCAACGTCGAAGCCGGGTCAGTGGAAGAGCGTTGGACATGTCAAGGTCCTTGACTCTCGAGGAAACGTCTTTTTGGACCAAGTTGCGAAAGATTTCGGAGTCGAGTTCGGCTCCGTCATCTCTTCCCAATTCCACGGCGGACAATAAGTCCTCCCTAAGGTCAGGTGCGGTTTGCTCGATCAATCGGGCGAGATGTCTTCTGCTTGGAAGATGTATTAGCAAGCGAGCGCAGGTGCGCCATACCGCAAAGACGACCACTCCATAGCCTACATAGGAAAGAGCGGTTCTCACCTCGTCTGGCATTCCACCTTTAACATAGGCGCTGACGAGATAATCGGCCACCGCGATTGTGGAGAAAACCGCGAGCAGACTAACGACTGCCGAACAGAATCCACGAAGGAAGATTAGGTTTCGACGTCTGCGTCGAAAGTCTTCCAGTTTTTGTAGTATGATTGGATCTACTTGTACACTCATGTCTATTCTCCGTTTTGCGTTATAGCATGCCTGCCCGTTTTCTCAGGAAGAGTTCCAAGCCCAATAACAAAATGATAGGTACGAACCACCAATAGCTTTGCCAAAGAGCGATTTCCTTTTTCACGAGTCTGCCCGAGCTTATGGGCTTTAGCAAATCGTTTAATCGCCCTATTTGCTCTTCACGCAAGTAGCTTCCGCCCGAAAGCTTGGCCACATCTCGAAGAAGATCCTCCTTGCAAATAAGCGTTGCGAGCTCTGGGCTTTCAGGCTCTCGGACGAGAAACTCGACCTTGCTTCGCAGTTCATCTTCTTCGAAAAGACCGTCTACGCGTACTGTCACTTGGTGTTCTCCGGGACTGAGTGCCGGCGTTTCGCCACGGAAGAGACCGCCCGAGTCGGGGTCGGTTTTCATCGGTACGGTGGCCACGATCTTACCTTCTCTCCATATTAGCGCCTCGACCTCTGCTTTTGGGTCATCGAGAGGCTTCCCTTCGCGGTCGCGAACTCGAATCCGAAGAGCAGCTGATTCGCCGGGGCGATAAGTGGATGCACCGGGATCAATGGCTACTAATTCGTCGCTTACCGCAAATGGCTTTTCCATAATCCAAGAGGCGATTTGGTGCCAGTAACGTTGGTGGTACTTGTCGGCTACTTCGAACCGCCAGCGCCAAGTGCCATCAAAGCCCGCATAAAGAACCTTGCCGGCGCCAACCGTCCGAGACACGAGAAGTGGAACGGCTTCTTCTCCCTTTTCGTCTAGGGTAGCTTCCAGATAAACGTCCGTTCCGGGCAAGGCTTCCGTTGGGGCTACCCACCCGGGCTTGGGAACATATCCCCAGAGTTCGGCGTTGCGTTCGGCAGAAGGATGCAAAAAGAGAGCGGGTGTGGACAAGCCCCGTTCGGTAAGGCGAAGAGCCTGTGGGGCTAGTCGCTTGGGACCATCCTCATTCCATTTTACGGGAAGCAGGGAGGCGATGGGGAAGACCTCCTCCCAATTTTCATCGCCTTCAGCATATTCACGGAACTTTTGTCTAGGACCATCCAAGAGAAGGATACCCCCTCCCCGGTTGGCCACGAAGTCGCGAATCCATTCCAGTTCCTCTCCTTCAAATAGTTTTGGCGAGATTTCCCCAAATACCAACAGGTCGTAAGAGAAAAGAGTTTTCTTGTCGGTGGGAAAGACGTCTCCTTCCTCGCCGCGGGGTAGGGCGCCATCGTCGGAACCGGGACCCGCGAAGGCAACTGTCACTGTCCACCGCTCGTCACGTTCAAAAAGATTGTGTAGGTAACGGGTTTCCCAGCGCGGTCGACCGTCGATGATGAGCATGTTGTTCTTCTTCGTGATGGCGTCGAAGGCGAACGATAGAACGTTATTGTCGCCACGAGCTTCTCCCTCAACTGGCTCTACACGTACTTTCATGCGAAAGGGGACTGCGTTAACCTCGACACTGTTGTCCAAGCCAAGGTTGGATATTTTTTCCTCTACCAGTTCTTCGACAGAGAAATCAAAAGCGACTCGTCGACGCGTTGCGCTCATGCCGGAAAAGCTTTCTTCCCATACGGTCTGGTTCAGGTCGTCCTCGATCACGATCTTGAAGGGCGTACCCGGAGTCAGGTTGTCTTTGAGCGTGACGGAACCTCGGAAGCGATCATCTTTGAGTACTTTGGCAGGAGTTTCTACGTCGATGACGGCTAGATCGGGAGGGGGGGTTACGCTGCCAAAACCAACTGTGTGTATGGGAATGTCGCGCCCAGCCATTAGCTTCGCGGTCTCGAAGGGGGATGCACCGATATTGTGTAAACCGTCGGAGAGGATAACCGCGGCCGTTCTGGATTGTTTGGCATCCTTTTTTTCTTCGTTGTCCTCGTCCACCTTGATAGCAGTTTGCAAACCTGTCGCGAGGTCGGTGCGTCGGGTCTCGGAAGATTGGCCGAAATCGGGTGGAGGATCCGCATCGCCCGTGTTGTCCCAGAGGCGTTCAGTTTCTAGTCCGGCAAGTGAACGTATTTCTATGATGTGAGTGTCGGCCAATTCCTTGAGGATGCTGTTTCGGCGCTGAGTGAGGAGTCGAGTGGCGCGCTTCCATCTGTCGTTCGAGTTGAATGATTCGATGGCTTCCCTAATATTTTCATCATCTCCTGCAGCACGATTTTCTGCATATACCTCAAACGTGTCTCGAAACCGGTTTTCATAAGAGAGAGCGGTGTCGGTAAGGTTCGATAGTGATGCGCGCATAGTGGTTTCTGCAGCATCATCCTTTCCTTTCTTTAATGACTGAGCTGCTTTCACTACGTCAGCGCGCATGCTTTCACGCAGTTCGGGAAAGGTCGGTGGGCTATCGTAGCTAGGCGCACGAAAATGTTTTCCCGGGATGGGGCGTTCGATGCGGCCGCTAGGCAAGGTCCATCCAACCGTGCAGAAATCAGCGCCTCCTGCCTCTTTGTGTAAAATTTCAAAATAGTATCGCTTGGAGTGATCGAGTGCTATCGGTCCGGTCGTTCCTTGAGTTTTTAAGATTTCCCGAGCATTTTCCGGATTTTCTCCGGCGTTGTTCAGACGAACCACGCACTCGTCGTCGGCGTTGACCGAAAAGCGATAATCGCCGGATTCGGGAGGTACAATTATTCCCCGGATGCGTCTACCGAAGTTGTCGCCCACGTTCGATGGACTTTCGGCGGTAGTTATGTAACTGGTTGAATCTGGATTTCCTTCCTTGAATTTAGTGTGATTAGTGAGGCTCTTGACCACACCGTCGGGGATGTCATTCCAGACTTCATGGTAAAGAACTCCCTTGCGTTCAGGTGCGTTCGAAACTTCGTATTCCTTACCCGAAAGCAGTTCGGATGCTTTCTTGGCTTTTTTTGCGAATATTTCTCTAAGTTTGGTTAGGTCCGCGGTGGGGTCTGACAGCCCTTCATTCAATCCGATGCGTGCTTCTGCGAGAAGATCCGCGGCATCGAGAAGCGCCGGGTCGAGAAGATTTTGGTCCTTTGGAAGCCAGCCGTGTCTTTCTGCCAAGAGAAGTTTTCGACCGGGAGACATATGCTCGTCCTTGATGGACATGCTCTTCGACGCATCCAGAAAAACCAATACCCGTCCTCGTTGCCCTTTCTCACTGACGTTGCTTATCGTTGGGCCGGTGAGGATCATGACGATTAGACCTGCAGCGGCAGCGCGAAGAAGCGGAAGCACTTTATCCAAGGGGGCAATCGTTCCTTTTCGAGTTTCGAGCCGATAAAGCCACCACGCCAGAGCGGCCGTGCCCAAGGCGAGTAAGATGCCCAGCCAAGGTTCAATATCTCCCGCGAGGTGAAAGCTGCTGCCGGTGCGATCGTCGTTCATGTTCGCACCCTCCCGAAGATTCGTTGCAGAATCAATTCAAGCAGGACTAGGACAAGGACTGCCCCGAGGAGTATCTTCCATGTTTCGCGACCAAAGGTTCGCGCCCCATCCAGTTCCAGGTACTGGGCTAGAGCGTCTTTTTCGGAGGCGTCGATAAAATCGATGGATTCGGCGAGAGCATTTGCGCTTTCCCGAATCTCTTCTTCCGACATGCGATCCAGTTGAGACTC